>NZ_JBBMFC010000001.1:0-216162 GCF_040096225.1 Hominiventricola aquisgranensis
CGCATAGTATAATTACCATTGGTATTGTTATTTAGTAGCATAATTAATTATACCAAAAAATCGCTCAGACCTCACGGTCTGGGCGATTTTTCTGTCAGGGGAGTTTTTTTACAGCCCCTGTTTCTTGTTTTGAGAAAACTATCAGTTCAACTTTATTTATACATCCAACTATCCTAAACAAGCAACAAATGTACAGACGCCGGTGCGCTGGCATCAGATTTTACATACATTTCACATAAAAGCGATTTTAGATTTTACATGGGAACGGTAATATCATAGGCGTACTAAGGAAATGGCATTAAATCAGAAAGAGCCAAACAAAAAGTCATGACATGAAGGAGAGAAGAATTATTATGAAAAAAGTAATCGTAGCAATGATGTTAATGGCAATGACCGCAACCACAGTTGCAGGATGCGGAAGCAATGATACAGCAGCAGATACCACAACTGAGACCGCAGCAGAGGACACCACGGCAGATACTGCTGATGCAGCAGAGGATACCGCAGCAGATACCGCCGCAGCAGGAGCAGCAAGCGGAGCAATCTCCGTACTGTCCCGTGAAGATGGATCCGGTACCAGAGGCGCATTCATCGAGCTGTTCGGAATTGAGCAGAAAGATGCAGATGGTAATAAAGTAGACAACACCATCGACAGCGCAGAGATCACCAACAGTACTTCTGTAATGATGACTACTGTAGCAGGCAACAAAGCAGCTATCGGTTATGTATCTCTTGGATCCTTGGATGAGAGCCAGGTAAAAGCAGTTCTGATCGACGGAGCTGAGGCAACTGCTGAGAATGTAAAGAGCGGAACCTACAAAGTATCCCGTCCGTTCAACATCGCAACCAAAGGTGATCCGGATGGACTTGCAAAAGACTTTATCGATTTCATCTTAAGCGAGGAAGGTCAGGCAGTTGTTGAGGAGAACGGTTATGTAAGCGAAGGCAATACCGGAGCATTTGAGGGAACCAAGCCGGAAGGCAAGATCACAGTCGGTGGATCTTCTTCTGTAACACCGGTTATGGAGAAACTGAAAGAGGCTTATACTGCAGTGAATCCGAATGCAACCATCGAAGTACAGCAGAGTGATTCTACCACTGGTATGACTTCCACGATTGATGGAACCTATGATATCGGAATGGCTTCCAGAGAGCTGAAAGATGAAGAAGCTGCACAGCTGACTCCGCAGGTGATCGCACTGGATGGTATCGCAGTTATCGTAAACAAAGAGAACCCGATCACTGAACTTACTTCTGAAGATGTACTGAACATCTACACCGGAGTAACCACTGACTGGTCCGAGATCGCTCAGTAAAAACAGCTGCACAAAGGGCAGGATGCAAGGGTGAAAACAGGATGCTTTCACCCTTGCCTGTTTACGCAGATGGGAGAATCTATATGAAAAATGTAAAAGAGACCGTCATGCACGGAGTATTCCTAATCGCAGCATGTGTTTCTATTCTGGCAGTAGCTTTGATCTGCATCTTTTTGTTTGCCAATGGACTTCCGGCAATTGCCAAGATTGGACCGATCAAGTTTCTGACCGGGATCAAATGGAAGCCAATGAATGAAATCTTTGGTATCTTTCCTATGATCGTGGGAAGCATCTATGTGACCGCAGGAGCCATTCTTGTGGGAGTTCCCATCGGAATCCTGTGTGCGGTATTTATGGCAAGATTTTGTCCGAAAAAAATATATCCGATCCTGAAACCGGCCATTGAGCTGATGGCAGGAATTCCTTCCATAGTATATGGATTTTTTGGACTGGTGGTGATCGTTCCGATCATACAGCAATTGACCGGAACCAGTGGAAAAGGAGTACTTACAGCTTCTGTTCTTCTGGGAATCATGATCCTGCCAACGATCATCGGAGTTTCAGAGAGTGCGATCCGGGCAGTTCCGGAGAGCTATTATGAAGGAGCACTGGCACTGGGAGATACCCACGAACGCAGTGTGTTCTGTGCTGTTCTTCCGGCAGCAAAGTCTGGAATCATGGCAGGTGTGATCCTTGGAGTTGGTCGTGCTATCGGAGAGACCATGGCGGTGATCATGGTGGCAGGTAACCAGCCGGTGATACCAGGAAGTGTGCTGGCAGGTGTCCGTACCATGACAGCCAACATTGTACTGGAGATGGGCTATGCGGCAGGACTTCACAGAGAAGCACTGATCGCTACAGGTGTAGTGTTGTTTGTATTTATTCTGATCATCAATGTGCTGTTCTCGCTAATCAAGAAGGGAGATAGCAATGGCTAAGAAGGAAAAGGATTATACAAAGATTCAGAAAATGAAAGCAGCAGCTTTAAGAATACTGGTCTGGGGAGCAACAGTCATCACAGTGGCAGTGCTGGTATCTTTAATCGGATATATTCTGATCAAAGGTGTTCCCTGCTTGAAGCCAAGCCTGTTTGCATGGGAATACAATACGGATAACGTATCTATGATGCCGGCGATCATCAACACGATCGTAATGACATTTGTAACTCTTCTGTTTGCAGTGCCGGTAGGTGTATTCTCTGCCATTTATCTTGTTGAATATGCGAAGCGCGGCAACAAGCTGGTGAAACTGGTTCGTATGACGACAGAGACACTGTCCGGTATTCCTTCTATTGTATATGGATTATTTGGTTACCTGATGTTTGGTGTAGCATTTCACTGGGGCTATTCTATGCTGAGCGGTGCTTTGACATTGGCTATTATGGTTCTCCCATCCATTATGAGAACCACGGAGGAAGCATTAAAAGCAGTGCCGGATTCCTATCGGGAAGGAAGCTTTGGTCTGGGAGCCGGACGACTTAGAACCGTATTTGTAGTCATCCTGCCAAGTGCGATTCCTGGTATTCTGGCAGGTGTGATCCTGGCTATCGGTCGTATCACAGGTGAAACAGCAGCACTGATCTATACAGCGGGAACCGTACCTGGTATCCCCACTACAAAACTGGCTGGTGTGCCAATCTTTGATATGATGTCATCCGGCCGTACACTTGCAATACATATGTATGCACTTTTGAACGAAGGTCTCTATATGGAGCAGGCTTATGCAACTGCAGTGGTATTGCTTGTTATGGTACTTTTGATCAATGCACTTTCCGCATTTATTGCGAAGAAGTTTACGAGGAGCTAAGAAAATTATGGGTAAATTTAACATATCGAATCTGGATCTTTATTACACAGATTTCCATGCCTTGAAAAATGTAAATCTGGATCTTCCGGAGAAAGAGATCACAGCGTTCATCGGACCTTCCGGATGCGGAAAATCCACTTTGTTGAAATCCCTGAATCGTATGAATGATCTGGTAGAAGGATGTAAGATCACCGGGGAGATCACTTTGGACGGTGTAGATATCTATAAAAATATAGATGTAAACCTGTTGAGAAAACGGGTGGGAATGGTATTCCAGAAGCCGAATCCATTTCCGATGAGCATCTATGACAATATTGCCTATGGACCGAGAACCCACGGCATTTATAATAAATCCAAGCTTGACGATATCGTTGAGAAGTCTTTGCGCGGAGCAGCCATCTGGGATGAAGTAAAGGATCGTCTGAAAAAGAGCGCACTGGGAATGTCCGGTGGACAGCAGCAGCGTCTCTGCATTGCGAGAGCACTGGCAGTACAGCCAGATGTGCTTCTGATGGATGAGCCGACTTCCGCACTGGACCCGATCTCCACATCCAAAGTAGAAGACCTGGCACTGGAGCTGAAGAAAGATTACACCATTATCATGGTTACTCATAACATGCAGCAGGCAGCACGTATCTCTGATAATACCGCATTTTTTCTGCTGGGAGAAGTAGTCGAGTATGACAAGACCGAGAAACTGTTCTCTATGCCGAAAGACCGGAGAACTGAGGATTATATTACAGGAAGGTTTGGTTGATGATATGAGAAATCAGTTTGAAAAACAGTTGCAGCAGTTGAACGAAGATCTGATCAGTATGGGAGCCCTCTGTAAAGAGGCTGTGGCGGATGCCATGACAGCTCTTCTGTATTCTGATAAACAGGCAAGACAGAAGGCATTCCTGACAGAATATGAGATCGACCACAAGGAGCGCGATATTGAGTCTCTGTGTATGAAGCTTCTGCTCCAGCAGCAGCCGGTGGCAAGAGACCTGAGAAATATTTCCGCAGCTCTGAAGATGATCTCTGATATGGAGCGGATCGGAGATCAGGCATCCGATATTGCGGACATTACCAAATATCTGGAGAATAGTGAGCTGACCCAGCATGTACATATCCAGCAGATGGCAGAGGCAGCTATGGGAATGCTGACAGACAGTATTGAAGCATTTGTAAAGAAAGATCTGTTGCTGGCCAGAAAGGTCATGAAGCAGGATGATGTGGTGGATGAGCTGTTCAATCAGGTGAAATCCGAGCTGATCACAGCTATTGCAGAAGAGTCGGATCAGGGTGAGATTTGCATTGACATGGTAATGGTGGCAAAATATTTTGAACGTATTGCCGATCATGTAGTGAATATTGCCGAGTGGGTGGAGTATTCCGTCACCGGAGAACATAAAGCGCACGAGTAAATAGTTTTATAGAGAAAGATAATGGGGAAAGAGGACAAATGAAAGAAAATATGCAGATTGTATTTGGACTGTTGGGTGGACTTGCTGTATTCATCTATGGCATGAATCTGATGAGTGAAAGTCTTCAGAAGGCAGCCGGAGAGAAAATGAAGTCGATTCTTGCACTTCTGACAAAGAACCGGATCATGGGTGTGATCGCAGGTGCACTGGTAACTGCTGTATTGCAGAGCAGCAGTGCCACCACGGTCATGGCCATTGGTTTTGTCAGCGCAGGACTTATGAGTCTGCCACAGGCAATTTCGATTATTTTCGGAGCAAATATTGGTACTACTATGACCGCACAGATTATAGCCTTTAAGATCACAGACTATATTTATGCGTTTATTTTTATTGGATTTATTCTGACATTCGTCTGTAAATCAGAGCGGATCAAGAGTATCGGACAGACTATATTTGCATTCGGCTTATTGTTCCTTGGCATTGAGACCATGGGGGATGTGATGAAGCCGCTGGCATCCAGTCCGGTGTTTACAGATCTGATTGGAAAAGTGTCCGGTATTCCGGTGCTTGGACTTCTGCTTGGTACGGCAATGACGCTGGTAGTACAGAGCAGTAGCGCGACGATTGCAGTTCTGCAGAATTTTGCAGCCCAGCCGGGTGCAGATGGAGTGACGAGTATTCTGGGACTGGTGGGAGCAATCCCGATTCTTCTGGGAGATAATATCGGAACGACCATCACTGCACTGCTGGCATCTCTTGGACAGAGCCGTGATGCCAAGAGGACGGCGATTGCACATACCATTTTCAATCTGTCCGGCTCCCTTGTATTTATCTGGTTTGTAAAGCCTTATGCTGCACTGATCCAGGCAATCTCTCCCAAGGGACCGGAAGTGGAAGTAATCTCCAGACAGATTGCGAACGCGCATACATTATTTAATCTGACCATGACGGTAGTGTGGGTATGTCTGCTCGGATTGATGGTGAAGATCGTTATGTGGCTGATCCCGGATGCAAAAGATGCAAAAGTCAATCCGCTTCAGCCGGCTTTTCTTGATAAGAAAGTTATCGGTCAGCCAACTGTTGCATTGAAGCTGGTGGCCAAGGAAGTGCTGCACTGCAGTGGAATGGTAAAAAATATGCTGAAGGATCTGGCAGGGCTTAGCAAAAGTGAAGATCCAGCACTGGTTGGAAAGATCAAAGAACAGGGTCAGACGCTTCATTCCTTGATGGAAGCTATCAATGATTATCTGGCAGAGCTGTTTTCTGCAGGTGTACTGACAGAATTGCAGGCAACACAGACAGCCAAACTCATGCATGTGTGTGGAGATGTGGAACGTATGGGAGAACTGGCTGCTGATCTGACAGATGTGATTGCAGGTAAAATGGAACTGAAATACAGTTTTTCAGAAGAAGCTATGGAGGATCTGAGAAAGAGCCTGAAACAGATATCCAAGATGTATGGGGATGCCATGCGGGCATTGGAACAGGGAGAACCGGAAGAACCGGAGAAGCTGATCCATCGTCGGGAAAAAGTCATGGATCTGGATATCAACATGCGGAAAGCCCACATGGATCGGGTGAACAAAGGAAAGTGCAAAGCAAAATTATCGGCACCGTTCACCAGACTGCTTCACTGTGTGGACCGTATGGGAAACAGCTGTGTGAATCTTGCAGATATGGCCATGGAACACATGAACTTTGGATATTTTCTGGATATGGAGGATGACAGATGAATCAGGTCAGCTGTTATCAGAACAGAGAATTCTTCTTCAAAAAAGCTTATGAATTAAGCACTCATTTGGAATAATATCAGGTTTTCACAGAACCCCTTTCTATGATAGAATAAACATAGAAAGGGGCTTTTGTTATGCAAAATAAAACAAAACGATTGGCACTCATGGGACTTCTGACTGCTCTTGGACTGATCATAGGCTATATTGAATTCTTAATACCGATTCCACTGGGAATCCCGGGGGTGAAGCCGGGATTTGCCAATATTGTGATCGTATGGGCACTGTACAGTCTGGGACCATGGGAGGCACTGATGATCAACGGTATGAGGATCTTTCTGTCTGGTTTCTTATTTGGCAATTTTTCCATGATCCTATACAGTCTGGCAGGAGCAGCGGTAAGTTTTCTGTGTATGTGTCTGGCAAAGAAAAGTGGGCTTTTCAGTATGACAGGTGTCAGTATGATAGGTGGTGTCATGCACAATATGGGGCAGCTTCTGGTGGCTATGGCAGTGCTGGAAACAGTAAGTCTGGTTTACTATGGACCGGTGCTTCTGGCTGCGGGGGTGATCACCGGGCTTCTGATCGGCATCGTGACTGGAGAAGTGAAGAAGAGGATTACGGCCGCATTGGTGAAAAAGATAGAATCATAGTACGAAAACGCATTCTTTGTATCTTGTTTCCGTAACGTGTTTCCGATAGAATAGAGAAAAAGATTAAACGGGGGAAATGTATGGATTTTCAGAAATTCTTACAGGGAAAGGCATTTGATGCCTATGAATATTTTGGGGCACATCTGACAGAAGAGGGAGCTGTGTTCCGTGTGTATGCACCGAATGCGGCTAATGTGGAAGTACAGGGAGATTTTTCCGGCTGGAAGTTGCTGCCCATGAAACAGAAACAGAATCCTGGTGTTTTTGAACTTGAGATAGCAGGGGCAGAAGCCGGAATGTATTATAAATATGCGATCACAGGTGCGGATGGACAAGTTGTTTACCACTGCGATCCTTATGGAATGCTTATGGAGCTTCGTCCTGGATTTGCATCCCGGATCGTAGATCGTACCTGGAAGTTTACGGATGAGAAATGGATGCAGAAGAGGGATGTGGGAAAGAATTACAATAATCCTATGAATATCTATGAGCTGCATGCAGGTTCCTGGAAGCAGAAGGAGGACGGCAGCTGGTATGATTATGAGGAGCTGGCAGAGGAGCTGATCCCATATCTGAAAAAAATGGGATTTAATTATATTGAATTTCTGCCGCTGTCAGAGCATCCTGCAGACTGCTCCTGGGGATATCAGAATACAGGATTCTTTGCACCTACATCCCGCTATGGAACACCGCAGCAGTTGAAACGACTGGTAGAGATGTGTCATGAGCAGGGAATCGGTGTGATCACAGATTTTGTGCCCGTGCATTTTGCCATGGATGATTATGGACTGAAGGATTTTGATGGAACACCATTGTATGAGTTTCCACATCCTGATACAGCCTACAGTGAGTGGGGAACCATGAACTTTATGCACAGCAGAGGAGAAGTTCGGAGCTTTCTGCAAAGTGCGGCGAATTACTGGCTGACCGAATTTCATTTTGACGGTATCCGTATGGATGCTATCAGTCGTGCCATCTACTGGAATGGTGATCCGGCCAGGGGAGTCAATGAACGGGCAGTGGAATTCTTAAGAAATATGAATGCAGGGCTTCATAAGCTTCATCCATCGGCGATTCTGATGGCAGAGGACTCGACCGATTTTCCGAAGGTAACCGCACCGACAGAATATGATGGTCTTGGATTTGATTATAAGTGGGATATGGGCTTTATGAATGATACCCTGCGGTTTTTCCAGACTGCACCTGTGTACCGTCCATATGATTATCACAAGCTGAGCTTTTCCATGATGTATTTTTACAGTGATCTGTTCCTGCTTCCTTTTTCCCATGATGAAGTGGTACATGGAAAAGCAACGATCATTCAGAAAATGTTTGGTGACTATGAGATCAAATTCCCGCAGGCAAAGGCATTTTACGCTTATGTGTACATGCACCCGGGCAAGAAGCTGAATTTTATGGGAAATGAGTTTGCTCAGTTCCGGGAGTGGGATGAGACCAGGGAACAGGACTGGGATCTGCTGAAATATCCGCTTCATGATGCATTCCAGCGGTTTTATGCGAAGCTTTCTCATCTTTATCTGGAAGAGCCGGCATTGTATGATGGAGAATATAATTCAGACTGCTTTGGATGGCTGGAAGTGGATGCTGCGGACTATGTGACTTATGCATGGGAACGGAAAGCATCCGGTCAGACGATCGTGACGGTTATGAACTTGTCTGATCAGTTCTGGAAAGATTTCCGGGTAGCTTTGCCGGAACAGTATGAACTGACAGAGCTTTTGAACACAGACTGGGAAGAATTTGGTGGAAATACAAAGCCGGAGGATCAGAACTGGTCGGTGGAGAACAAGCCATATAAAAAGAAGGAGCAGGCCCTGTGTCTGGACCTGCCGCCGTTTACAGCAAGAATATTTAAGGTAAAGAGTGTAAAGCACTCTGCTCAGAAGAAGACTCCGAAGAAATAGTATGTGCCGGAAGGCGGACAGTGAAGGTGCTTCCCATGTCGGGAGCACTTTCCACTTCCACAGAGCCTCCGTAAAGGGTAACGATCTGGCGGACTAACGCAAGTCCCAGGCCGTTTCCCTTTTTTTTGTGGGAAGTATCACCCTGATAAAATTTGTCAAAGACCCGTTGCTTTACCTCTGGTGTCATGCCGATGCCCGTATCCGTGAAGCTGACGGTCAGCCAGTCCTTGTCCATGAAGGCACGGATCGTGATCTCACCGCCTGCCGGAGTGAATTTGATGGCATTGTCCAGCAGATTATTCCAGATATGCGAAGTCAGTTCCCGGTTGCCTTTCCAGATGATAGAATCCAGATCCGGATCGATCACCAGATTTTTTTCAGACCAGATCGTTTCCCGCAGCAGGATGCATTGCCGGATCTGTTCATCCACATGGAAGGATTCCTGGTCTGTGATGATCGTCTGATTCTCCAGACGGGACAGACTTAAGATATTTCCGGTCATATGAGACAATTCTCTTGTTGTCCGGATGATGATATTGATATATTCATTTCGCTCTTCAGCAGAGAGAGTATCGTCCTGCAGAAGGGTGGCATATCCACTGATGGTGGCGAGAGGGGTCTTGAATTCATGGGAGACACTGGAGATAAAATCAGAGTGAAGTGTCTCAGTACTGTTCAGTTCCTGCACCATATGATTAAAATTGGTCAGAAGATCATGGATCTCACCCTTGTGCGGATCTGCATCCAGTTTCACATTGTAATTGCCTTCTGCCACCTGCTGCATGGATCTGGAGAGCTGAGTGATCGGGTTAAGCGCATGCTTGAAGATAAACATACTGATAAACACCCCAAGGATCGTTGTGATGATCGCCAGCACAAAGATAAAATGCAGTCCGGTCAAGGGCAAGGGAAGCAGATTCCACACATTCAGCTGGTTCATCAAGTGAATCGTAAGACCTACGATCAAAAAGGAAAAAATCATCATCCAGAAACAGCACACGACCACTTTTGCCCAGATGGAATAAAAACTATTTTTCATTTTCATTTGGTGATCATCCCCTTATAACCAAGTCCCCTTACGGTCTGGATCTGAAAATAAGGAATATCCCGGAACCGGTCTCTCAGCCGGTTGATATGCACATCCACGGTACGGATATCGGTCTCGGAATCATATCCCCACAGCTCGTCCATGATCTGCTGACGGGTAAAGGTATGGTTCGGGAAGGACAGAAGCTTGTACAGCAGCTGAAATTCCTTCTGAGGAAGGATCTGGGAATTATCGTCAATTGTGACGGTCAGATTGATATAGTCCAGGCACACATGGTCAAATTCCAGTTTCTTTTCATAGATGATCTTTGCTCTTCGAAGCAGCGCTTCCACGCGAAGCAGCAGTTCATTGACATCAATGGGTTTTACCATATAGTCATCAATGCCCAGCTTAAAGCCTTTGGCTTTGTCCGGGAATGTATCACGGGCTGTAACCACAAGGATCGGCAGCTGATACCCACTGTCTCTGAGTGCTTTGGTAAGATCATATCCGTCCATGTTCGGCATCATCAGATCGGTAATGATCAGGTCAATATACATCTGATCCAGCAGAGCCAATGCTTCCTCGCCGTCTGTGGCAGAAGCAGTCTCATAACCATTCTTATTTAATACACGGCAGATCAGCTTGTTCAAAGCCTGATCGTCTTCAACAACTAAAATGTGAAACATACGCTTGTCACCTCAAATATAAATTATCATTTATCATAACTGGATTTATCATAAAGGACGTTTGTGAACGGAGTGTGAATTTGTAAAATATTTTCTACAGCTGTTGCTGGGTTTGGGGAGCATGGGTTATACAAATCTTTAAGTTTTGTGAAAAGTGAATGATTACCAGATGTTGAATTTGTATATTTTGTATACAAATTGTGCATCTGGTAATTTTTTTTGCACATTTTATGAAAAAACTATTGACAATTAGTAAAAGGAATGTATCATGTAAATATAAAGTAAAAGCGTTGTACTAATAACAGGAGCTAAAGCAGATGTCAAAAACAGGTGTGAATAACAAACTTTTGAAACAGAAGAACCGTGGTTTACTGCTGAAGCTGATTGCAACCGGGGAATGTAGTTCAAGAATTGAGCTGGCACAGAAGACCGGCCTGGCCAAGATGACCGTTTCTAATATTGTTAACGAATTTTTGGAAAACGATATGCTGGAAGAACGGGAGAAAGTACAGACGGAGGGAAAGGGAAGAAATCCTATTCAGCTCAGTATTTCACCCAGAGCACCTAAGCTGATTGGTGTGCATCTGTACCGGGAAGGCTGTAATGTGATTTTATGTGATCTACAGCTGAATATACTTCGAAAATTCAGTTTTCCGGTGACATCTGCCAATGCAGAAAATCTGATGGAACAGATACTGGATGCGATTGACAGGATGTTTGTTGAGGCAAAAGGAGAACGAATCTGGGGAATTAGTATTTCCGCACTTGGTCCGTCGGATATTCTCAGAGGAAAAATACTGAAACCTACGAATTTTTGTGGAATTCAGGATTTGGAACTGAAGAGAGAGATAGAATTAAGGTATCAGATGCCGGTCTATTTTGACAGTGAGAGTAACGGTGCTGCCATTGTAGAAAAATACTACGGAAATGGAAGTGACTGTGAAGATTTTATCTACGTAGTTCTGGCAAATGGTGTAGGAAGCGGTCTGGTAGTGGGTGGAAAGCTTTACACCAGTATCAGCGGCATGACATGCGAGTTTGGCCATGTGAGCATTAACTGGAAGGGGCGACCCTGCAATTGTGGAAGCAGAGGCTGTCTGGAAACCTACATTTCCAGTAAAGTGCTGGAAGAAAAGATGCAGAGAGTAACAGGCGAGATAAAGAGTTTCCGGGAATTCTGTCAGGAAATAGATCTGGCATTGAAACGAGAGCAGAATAGAGAAACGGAATTTAATGGGAAAGAGAAACAAATAGATCTGATTCTCAGGGAAATGGCAGAATACCTGTCCTGTGGTATTACTAATTTCTCCAATGGTCTGAATCCACAGAAGATTATTATTGGCCATGACGGTTACTGGGTGCCGGATCAATATCTCAGACTGGCAGAAGAACAGGCCAATGAACGGCTTCTTACCAGGCGATACCGGAAAATCAAGGTGATGAAATCTCATTTCCAGGCGGAGGGAACGGTGTTCGGCTGTGCAGGTGCACTGCTGACTGCCATTTTTGAAGGAAAATTATTTGAATAAGCGTAAAGCGGTTACACTGGACAATAGTCCATAAATTATACATCATGATAGGCAGAAAAAAGAAGGAGGAATTTTATAATGTTGGCAACATTAAAAGACGTTCTGAAAGTAGCAGAGGAGAAAGAGATTGCTATCGGCGCATTTAATGCACCGAATCTGGAAAGTCTGCAGGCTGTTATGGCAACTGCAGAGGAGATGGATCTTCCAGTGATCATTCAGTTTGCACCGGTTCATGAGGTACATAATCCGCTGGCGCTTATGGGACCTCTGATGGTGGATTTCGCGAAGAAAGCAAAAGTTCCGGTATGTGTACATCTGGATCATGGTGACAGCATTGACCGTGTGAAATTTGCACTGAGCATGGGATTTACTTCTGTTATGTATGACGGTTCCACTCTTCCGTATGAGGAAAATGTGGCAAATACCAAGCTGGCAGCAGAACTGGCACATGCACAGGGAGCTGACATTGAAGCAGAGCTTGGAAGCATGGGAAAGACCGAGTCTGGAGAAGGTGTAGGAAGCGGTGAAGATGATGAGACTAAGATTTACACTGATCCGGTACAGGCAAAGGATTTTGTGGCAAGAACAGGTGTGGATGCACTGGCATGCTCTTTTGGCACCACTCATGGTATTTATCTGAAGAAACCGCGTCTTGATTTCTCTGTAGTAGAAAATGTAAGAAAAGAGACGAATGGTATTCCGGTTGTTATGCATGGCGGTTCCGGCGTCAGCAAAGAAGATTTCCATGCAGCCATTCAAGCAGGCGTCCGCAAAATCAACTACTTTACCTATATGGACCGTGCAGCTGGTATGGCCGTACAGAAATGGGCAGCAGAACTGAAAGAAAACGTTCCGCCATTCTATACCAGTGTGACGGCTGTAGCCAAAGAAGCAATGAAAGAAAATGTAAAAGATGCTATGCGTACATTTGCGCGTCTGGATTAATCGAAAAAAGGGGGATTTACGATTATGAAACGTTCCAGAATCAATCAGGTCATTAAAGATATGGAAGCTCTGGCAAAAGAAAATGGATTTCACCTGCCGCCGTTCTGCAGCTGGACACCGGAGGAATGGGCAGAAAAAGGTCATGAGTGTGATGAGATCCGTGACAATAAATTAGGATGGGATATTACAGACTATGGTCTTGACAGATTTGATGAAGTAGGATTTGCGCTGGTAACTATTCGGAATGGTAACCTGAAAGATCCAAAATATAAGAAACCTTATGCGGAAAAACTTCTGATGCTGTATCCGGGACAGGATTCTCCGCTTCACTATCATTGGAGCAAGATGGAGGATATTATCAATCGCGGTGGAAATGATCTTTATATTACTGTATTTAACGGTGCAGATGGTAATAAAAAACTGGATACAGATGTAACAGTTGTAACAGATGGAGTAGAAAGAACTGTTCCTGCGGGAACAAAAATTAAGCTGACTCCGGGCGAGAGTATTACTATTACCCAGTATCTGTATCATGATTTCATCATGCCGAAAGAAGGCGGACCGGTACTGTTAGGAGAAGTTTCCATGTGCAACGATGATGAAAACGACAACTGCTTCTATGAGAAGATGGGACGTTTCCCGGAGATCGAAGAGGATGAACCACCATATCGTTATTTGTGTACGGAATATCCGGCAGCAAAAGACTGATGGAGGAATTTCTCTATGGAGAAGAAAATTGTAGTGGCTGGACATATCAGCGTGGATATGACGCCGGTATTCCAGGGAAGTAAAAAGAAAAGTCTTTCGCAGATACTGTGTCCGGGAAAGCTGATCCGCACTGGAGATATGGTTGTCTATAGCGGAGGTGTAGTATCCAATACGGGTCTTGCACTTCATAAAATGGGAGCAAATGTTCATCTGGCAGGAAAAATTGGAAATGATGCATTGGGTGAAATGATGCTCGCTATGATGAAACAGCATGGAACCGAAAAAGATCTGATTATTGATGATGCAGTGTCGACTTCATACACCATAGTGATTGCACCACCTGGAATTGACCGTGTATTTTTACATGGACCGGGTGGAAATGATACCTTTGTGGCGGACGACCTGAAAGAAGAACTTCTGGATGGTGCAGCACTGGTACATTTTGGCTATCCGCCTCTTATGCGGAAAATGTATGAAAATGATGGTGCTGAGCTGGTAAAACTGTGTAAAAGGGTTCATGAAAAAGGAGCGGCCATGTCTTTGGATCTGGCAGCGGTTGATCCGGATTCTCCGGAAGGACTTGTAGACTGGAAAAAACTTTTGACATGCGTACTTCCGGAGGTGGATTTCTTTGTACCGAGTATGGAAGAACTTTGCTTTATGCTGGATCGTCCACGTTATGAAAGCTGGATAGAACGGGCAGGAGATGGCGATGTGACGGAAATCCTGGATCTGGAGAATGATATCCGTCCGCTGGCATCCCAGGCAATTGATCTGGGCGTAAAGGTTCTTATGTTGAAGTGCGGTGCACAGGGAATGTATTATCAGACGGCCGGGACTGATCTGATTTCCAAAATTCCGCCGGCAGTGGAATTGAAGGTGGAAGACTGGGCAGACAAATCCGGATTTCAGAAGAGTTTCATTCCCAGCAGAGTACTTTCCGGAACCGGAGCAGGTGACTCCAGTATTGGCTGTTTCCTGTACTCCATGCTGCATGGCTACCCTGTAGAACGCTGTATTCAGCTGGCGGCAGCCCAGGGGGCATCCTGCGTAGAGGAAGTAGATACACTAAGCGGTCTTCATACACTTCCAGAACTGGAAGCCAAGATCGCAGCAGGATGGAAAACAAGAGAATAAGAAAACGACAGGAGCAGTGCTTATGTGACAAATCACATGGCACTGCTTCTTTACTTTGTGACAAGTGGCATGTGAAGTATGACAAATGTCATGAAAAAATCGTTACAATGTACAGGTGTACAAATCATGAAAATCATATATGATACAAATATCACAAAACAATATTATTTTAGGGGAGGAAAACCAAAATGAAAAAGAAAGTTCTTTGTGCACTTCTGTGTACAGCAATGGTAGCATCTTTAACGGCTTGCGGAAGCAGCTCATCTAAGCCGGCAGATACTTCTGCTGATACTGCGAAAGAAGAGAGTACCGACGCCGCAGATGATACCGCAGAAGCAGATACTGCTGATGCAGCAGCATCTGAGGGAGGAAGAGTTTTTGGTTATACTTGTATGGATGGAACCAACCCGTTCTTCGTAACTCTGGAAGCTTCAATCCGTGAAGTTGTAGAAGCACATGGTGACACTCTTATTTCCATGGATCCGGCAAACGATTCCAATACTCAGATTAATCAGATTGAGGATATGATCTCCAGAGGCGTAGAGTTCATGTTCGTAAACCCGGTTGACGCTGACGGTATTATCCCGGCACTGGATATGCTGAAAGAGGCAAACATCCCGATGTTTGGCTTCGATACTCAGGTTGGTGATATGAGTTATCTTACTTCTTATGCAGGATCTGATAACTACAATGCTGGTTATGTTTGTGGTGAAGACCTGGCTAAGAAAATTCCGGAAGGTGGAGATATCCTTGTACTGGATTCCCCGACCATGCAGTCTGTAACAGACAGAACCAATGGATTCCTGGATGCAATCAAAGAATGCGTTTTCGGAAGCTCTTGCAATTACACCTGCGGATTTTGATTTTGCCAGACAGACATTATCGATCAGCAAGACATGGGATTATAAAGGAGAGGGTGGATTTCTGCCTACAAAGAACAAGTCTTCTGTGAGAAAGATACAGATTGACTGGCAGATTGTAGTAAAATTTTCTGAACTAACGAAAGGTCTCCCTGAAAATGCGCCTATCTTTGTCGGAGCGACTAAAATATATAATTCAACAGTCAACGATGTGCTGACCAGACACTGTAAGGAGTGCGGTATTTCAGAGATTTCCATTCATGGACTCCGTCACACACATGCATCCTTGCTTTTGTTTGCGGGTGTATCTATTGCCAGCGTTGCACGCAGACTGGGACATGCGAGTATGACAACAACACAGAAGACGTATCTACATATTATTCAGGAACTTGAAAATAAGGATGTAGATCTTGTAATGAGAACGCTTTCCGGATTATAAAATTAGAATGTAGAGGGATTGCTTACGCTGATAAAGAACAACTGCAGGTTTTTATAAAAGAAAATTTGCAGTTGTTTATTTTATGCCAAGATCCAAATATTGTTACAGAAATTTATAATTTGTTTATAATCGGGTTATAATCTGTACACGGCTAAAAATTGAAAAAGATGACAGGAGGAGACAACATGAAAGCAAAGAAACTTATGGCAATGGGACTCGCAGTGACACTCTGCGTATCCGCGACCGCTTGCGGTAAGAATAAGGAGACAACCCAGGTCAGCAAGGTTTCTGTAGAAGTGGAAAATCCCCAGATGGGTGAATTGACCAGTGATACTACTTACATAGGTACAGTAGAACCGCAGCAACAGGTATATGTGATGCCGAAGCTGTCCGGAACAGTCACACAGGTCAATTATAAAGTAGGAGATACGGTAAAGGAAGGCGACGTACTGTTCAAAATCGATGATGAAGCATATCAGGTTCAGATGGACAGCGCACAGGCAGCATACAATACGGCACAGGCAGGAGCTACGGCGGCGACCAGCGGAGCCAGAGATCTCCAGAATTATCAGACTGAGGAGCAGATCCGTCAGCTTCAGAAAAATCTGAATGATACATATGAAAGTAAAGATGATATGGAAGATGATCTGGATGACACCAGAGAAACTATCAAGACAATGAGTGCAGCAAAGCAGCAGGCTCAGGCGGCAGTTGATAATGTGACAGAGCAAATTGGTGTAAAAGAAAAAGAAATTGAAGAGGCTAAAGTAGCAGGTAAGGATATATCTGTGAAGGAAACAGAGCTAGAGCTTCTGAAGTCTAAGAAGGCAGCGGCACAGCAGCAGTTAGAAACAGCAAATACAACGCTTTCTTCTTTGAACAGCGCAAAATCTCAGCTCAAATCCGGCATCGACCAGATTGAGACCAGCCAGGATACCTTGACAGACAGCTTAAATACTGCAAAACAGGCTTACTCCATCACACAGAACGAGGTATATCCGCAGACAGATGCAACGTATACTGCACAGCTTAACCAGGCAGCCGTAGGTATTGAGTCTGCACAGATGCAGCTGGATTATTGTACGGTGACGGCTCCGATCAGTGGTGTGATCGAAGCAATCAATGTAGAAAAAGAAGGAATGGCAGCAGCAGGTAATGTGGCATATATCATTTCCAACAAGGATTCCATGACTGTGACTTTTGATGTGGCAGAGGCTGCAAAAAATGCATTGAACATAGGTGATCATGTGACAGTGGAACGTAATGGACAGACCTTTGACGGAAGCATCACCGAGATCGGAACGATGGCAGGTCAGCAGACCAAACTGTTCCGTGTCAAAGCAACCGTGACAGGCGCCGGAGATGCCCTGCCAAACGGTGTATCTGTAAAGGTAAGTGCCACCACAGAAAAAGAAGACAATAAGATGTTGATTCCATTTGATTCGCTGTATTTCTCAGGTGGAGATGCTTATGTGTACTGCGTGGAGGACAATAAGCTGGTTCGTACTTCTGTAACAGTAGGTCTTATGGATGATGAACATGCAGTGATCGAAGACGGGCTGACAACTGACAGTCTGGTTGTGGATAACTGGTCTGCCAAATTAAGAAATGGTGCAGAAGTAGAGATCGTGACTCTCAACGGAGAAGATGTGGTAAACAATACAGAAGACACATCTGAGGAAACAGAAGAGTCACAGGAACAGGCAACCGATGAGACATCTGCGGATGAGGAGGCTGCCGAGTAATGAATAGATTGACGAGGTTAGTGTTAAAACGGTCAGTAACGACTCTGCTGGCAGTACTTGCTCTGGTAGTATTCGGATTCTCATCACTGACCACTCTGCGTCTGGAGCTTATGCCGGATATGGAGATGCCGATGAAGATCGTATATACTGTATATCCGGGTGCAGATTCCGAGTCTGTGGACGATCTGGTGACAACGCCCATCGAGGATAAAATCGGAAGCTTAAGTGGTGTAAAATCCATCACTTCCAGTTCCATGGAAAATGTCTCCATGGTACTTCTGCAGTATGATTATGATCAGAATGTAAATGATGCATATCTGGATCTGCGGGCAGCATTGGATCAGGTAAAATCAGACCTGCCGGACGACAGTCAGGATCCTATGATCATAGAGATGAATATGGATTCTATGCCAAGCATTACCTATTCTGTCAGCACCTCCGATGGAACCGATGCCCTGGCATTTGCCAATCAGGATGTGGTTCCGGAGCTGGAAGCACTGAGCAGCGTGGCACAGGTCACTGTGTCTGGTGGACAGGAACAGTACATAAAAGTGGAGCTTGACAGAAATGCACTGAACCAGTATGGACTGAACATGAACTCCATAGCTCAGTATATCAAGGCAACGGATTTTACGATCCCGTTGGGAAATCTGGAGCAGGGAAGTCAGTCCATCAGTGCCATCAGCACTTCGGATAATGATACTGTACAGGCAATCCGGAATATTCCGCTGTATACAGCTACTGGAAGTGTGATCCATCTGTCTGATGTGGCAGATATTGACTGGTCTGTGAAGGATGCAGACAGTATTGCAAGATTTAACGGGGAAGACACCGTAACGATCTCCATGACCAAGAATCAGAGTGCCAGCACCATCGGTATGGTAAATGATGTGAAAAAGGTCATGAAAAATATTTCAGAGCAGAATGAAAATGCAGTGATCGAAGCTTCCTATGATGCATCGGAAATGATCTTTGAATCCTTAAGTTCTGTAGGAAGTACACTGGCTTTAGGTGTTATCCTTTCCATGATCGTTCTGTTCATTTTCTTCGGCGACTGGAAAGCAAGTATTATCGTAGGATGCTCAATGCCGATCTCGCTCCTCATGACGGTGATCGTTATGGCTTTGATGGGCTTCTCTTTGAACATTATGACTCTGGGTGGTCTGGTCATCGCCATCGGTATGATGGTAGACAGCTCCAGTGTCGTGATCGAGAGCTGTTTCCGTGCAAGAGATCGAGTGCCGGATTTCAAAGAGGCAGCACTGCAGGGTACCACAGAAGTGATTTCCTCTATTGTGGCATCCACCATCACAACGGTTGTTGTATATCTGCCGTTGTGCTTCTCCGGTGGAATGACCGGACAGATCTTTATTCAGCTGGGTCTTACGATTGTATTCTCCCTGGTGGCATCCCTGATCTCTGCGATCACTCTGGTACCACTGTTCTTTAAGATGTATCAGCCGCAGCAGAAGGAAGATCTGAAGATCAATCATTTGCTGGATATCATCAAAGAAAAATATGACCATATGGAGAGAAAAGTTCTTCACAGGAAAAAAACAAGCGTTCTGGTAGCAGTGTTACTGCTGATCGCTTCCTTCGTGATACTGAGCTTTACTAACATTGTAGCCATGCCAACCATGGATGAAGGTATGGTCAGCGTAGAAGCTACGTTCCGTCCCGGAACCAGGGTGGAGACTGTCAGTGAGCAGATCCTTCCGATCGAAGCTATGATCGCAGCTGATGAAAATGTAGAGAATTACACGATGACGGCTTCTTCCGGTAGTGCAACCATCTCTGTCAACTTAAAAGATAAGAGAAAGATGAGCACGCAGGAAGTGGTGGATAAATGGATCGAGGATACCAGTGATATTGTGGATATGCAGCTTGATATCACCATGTCAAGTTCCATGTCAATGGGAACAAGCTCCAGTTCCGGCGCATCCATTACCATTGGATCTGTGAATCTGGAAGATGCAAAAGAAGCTTCGGAGATGATCCAGGAAGCAACATGGAATATTCCAGGTGTGCTGAATGTATCGTCTGATGCAGGAAATAACACGACACAGCTTCGTGTTGTGGTAGATCCGTTAAGTGCCATGAGCCACGGTATGACACCGGCGCAGGTGGCAGGCGGTCTCTATAGCATGCTGAGCGGAACCACAGCCATGACAGTTACCTCAGACGGTGAGGAATATGATGTGGATCTTGAGTTTCCAAAGGGAACCTACGACAATGCCAGTCAGCTGATGGATGCAGATATTGGAGGTATTCCATTGTCCGAGCTGGCAACAGTTGAATATACCAATGCAGCGCAGACAATTATGAAGATGGATGGCAAGTATACCGTGACGGTAACAGCGTCCTGTCTGTCTGATGACAAATCCGATATTCAGGATGCTATGGATCAGTTACTGACCACACTGGATCTGCCAGACAGCGTATCTGAGGCTAAGACTCTGATGGATACCATGCAGGATGATATGTTTGGCGATATGGGTAAAGCCCTGGCAACTGCAGTATTTCTGGTATTTCTGGTAATGGCGATGCAGTTTGAGTCACCAAAATATTCGCTGATGGTCATGCTGAGTATCCCGTTCAGTTTAATTGGTGCCTTCGGTCTGGTATTTATCAGTGGAATTGATTTCAGTATGGTCGGTCTGATGGGTGTGCTGACATTAGTCGGTACGGTAGTAAATAATGGTATTCTCTATGTTGACGGTGTAAATATGATGCGCCGCCGGATGGATGTGGAGGATGCCCTGATCGAAGCCGGTAAGACCAGACTTCGTCCGATCCTGATCACTACACTGACAACTGTCATTTCCATGACACCAAGTGCCCTTGGATTTGGCGGAAGAAGTTCTGTTATGATGCAGGGTATGGCACTGGTCATCATCGGAGGTCTGGTAGCGTCTACGATCCTGATTCTGGTATTGATGCCGGTATTCTATCTGATCGTATATGGAACCAGCAAGAAGAACAGACGGAAAAAGAGACAGAAATATTATTTCTGGAAGAGAAAAACAAATACAGAAAAGCCTTTGGAAGAAGTATAAAAGCTTTGAAAAGAGAGGGGATTACGGAGAACCGTAATCTCCTTTTCGGTTTGCCGCATGCATAATTGGCTGTTGTTGTTTTGTTGTAGTCTGCCATGTATTCTGTTCCTGTAAAAAAACAGAAGATGAAGGCGAATAAATGGACTTTATAAAAGAAAAACTGAATATATGGAGAAACTATGGATTTGAAGCAAAAAAAATCCGGTTTTTGGAATTTTCGCTGGCGGAATATAACGCAAAAGTGCTGATCAACTGTCTGTGTATTGGTATTCCGATTATGTTCTTGCTGATTTGTATAAGAAGTGTGGCACTGGGATTTGAGAAGGCAAATGTATGGCCCATGGTGCTGGCCATCATAATATTTGTGTATTTGTTGTATTCTACAAAAGATCTTCTGAAATCGCGGATCAGGCTGAAGAAACACATTCATGTTCTGACCCGGATTTTCATCTGGACCATTTACGGAATGGCATTATATTACGATATTATGATGCGGCCGGGAGAGATCAACGGTATGCTCTGTGCAATCTTCATCGGGATGGAACTGATCTTCGCAGAATATCCGGAGAATCACCTGAAGATGGTTCTGTATGCATATCTGCTCACCATCTGTGTGGAGCTTCTGTTTGAGCATGGCGAGATCATGGTAATCAATCTGACCAACAGTCTGATCGCCATGCTGGTTGGACTCTATGTATCGTGGAATCAGTCCAGAGATCGGTTTACGATTCTGCTGTACAGGTACACAGAAGGATCAGAAGAAGAACAGAGAGTACGGACACAGATGATGCTGTCGCAGATCCGGCCACATTTTATCTACAATATTCTGGCATCGATCCAGGTGCTTTGCCTGAAGGATCCCCAGAAAGCAGCCGGAGCAGTTGCCTGCTTTTCCAGTTATCTAAGGGGAAATATGGATGCCATCGGCAACGAAAATCTGGTGCCGTTTCCTTATGAGCTTGCTCATGTGGAGAACTATGTGACGCTGGAAAGGATCCGGTTCGGAGAGAAACTTAAGGTCTGTTATGAATTTGAAAAAGGCTGGGATATGGATTTTGACATTCCTGTGTTGAGTTTACAGCCTATTGTGGAAAATGCCATCAAATATGGTGTAGGAGATAAAAAAGGCGGAGGAACCGTGTGGATTTCTGTACGGCGGGAAGGAGACAGTGCTTTGGTAGAAATCAGAGATGACGGAGTTGGTGTAGATGCACGCAACCTGAACGAACTCCCTATCCGGGATGATGGAAAGACCCATGTGGGACTGCACAATGTACAGGCGAGAGTAAAGCTGATGGCAGGAGGAAGCCTTGAATTTTTCAGCAAAAAAGACTGGGGAACGATCGTGACGATCAAGGTTCCGTGGAGGAGGAAGATACATGAATATACTGGCAGTTGATGATGAGCCTTTGATGCTGTGGCAGTTGACAGAAAATCTGAAACGCATATTTGAAAAACCGGAATATCGAGTCAGCGGATTTGATGAAGTGGATGATGTGATGGAATGGCTGGATGCACAGGAGAAGGGATCCATCGCCTATGCATTTCTGGATATCAAGCTGCGTGGGATGTCAGGAATTGAACTGGCCAAGGACATCAGAGAAAGAAGCCCGGAGACAAAGGTGATCTTCTGCACCGCTTATTCGGATTATGCTATGGAAGCATTTTCCGTCCATGCAGTAGGTTACTTGCTAAAGCCAGTCAGTGAAGGAGACATCCGGGATGTGCTGCGGCAGCTGGATCAGATTCTGACCAAGCCGTCAAAAAAGTCCGGAGTTGTGGTAAGAGTGCAGACATTTGGCGAATTTGAAGTGTTTGTGAATAACAAACCGCTGGTATGGGAGCGGAAAAAAGCACGGGAGCTGATGGCATATCTGGTAGACAAGCGGGGAGCATCCGCGACAACGGCGGAGATCGCCCTGGCATTGTGGGACGATGACAGCAAGATCCGAAGTGTACAGACGATCATTTCATCTCTTCGAAAGACCCTGAGGAAGGCCGGGGTGACAGATGTTCTGGTCAAATCAAGGAACAGGACAGCTGTGGATGTCTCAAAGATCTGTTGTGATCTGTATGAATTTATTGATGGAAACGTGGCAGCAGTCAATGCTTATCGAGGTGAATATATGTCCAATTACAGCTGGGCTGAATTTACCAATGGGCATCTGTATCACCAGACCTTTCACCGGTTTGAAGATAGTTGACAGGAGATATTGGGCTTGTCGAAAATGACTGTCGAAACCGGTAGACGGGATGAGCTTGTCAGATACTACAGCCTTTTTTATAATCTGACTATAAATGCTGATACGTTTTGTATAAGGATGTAGAAATCCAATAGGATAGTGGGGAGGTTTGTATATGAGCAAATGGAGCATTGCGATTGCAGATGATAATGAAAGAATGACAGAGATTTTAAGCGAGATCATGAAGCAGGATGAGGATCTGCAGGTTGTGGGAATCGCCCACAATGGAGAGGAAGCCTGTCAGCTGATCCGGGACAAAGGGCCGGACATTATGCTGCTGGATATCATTATGCCAAAGCTGGACGGACTGTCTGTGATGGAGCGGATCAGCCAGGATACGAAGATCAAAAAGAAGCCGGAGTTTGTTGTTGTATCCGCCATTGGACAGGAACGGATCACAGAAGATGCATTTCTGTTAGGCGCAAGTTACTACATTATGAAACCTTTTGACCATGAGATGCTGCTGAACCGGATCCAGAGCCTGAAGCATGCAGGAACGAAAGTGCGATCTGAGATCCGCACAGAAAGCAGGAAAGTGGTTCCCTATGAAAATAAAAAAGAATATGTGGAACGGAATCTGGAGACAGATGTGACCAATATGATCCATGAGATCGGTGTTCCGGCTCATATCAAAGGATACCATTATCTGCGGGATGCCATCATGATGGCAGTAGAGGATATGAACATGTTGAATTCGATTACCAAGATTCTGTATCCGACTATTGCCAAAAATCATCAGACTACACCAAGCCGTGTGGAACGGGCCATCCGTCATGCTATTGAAGTAGCATGGAGCCGTGGAAAGATGGATACCATTGATGAATTATTTGGATATACGGTCAGTGTTGGGAAAGGAAAGCCTACCAACTCAGAATTTATCGCATTGATTGCCGACAAGATCCGACTGGATTATAAAAAGAGAGCATAACCGGATGAAAACTTCTTTCAAAGAACTTCTCTTTGCGGTATAATAATACGAGAGTATAAAAACTGGAGGGGAAGCGATGAAGAAAATACTTTTTGTTGCATCAGAATGCGTTCCATTTGTAAAGACAGGGGGTCTTGCAGACGTTGTTGGTGCACTTCCGAAATATTTTGATAAAGAAAAATATGAGGTTCGTGTGATACTTCCGAACTATCGGTTTATTCCTGCAAAATGGAAAGAACGCATGCAGTTTGTAACAAGTTTTTATATGGATATGGCATGGAGAAGCCAGTATGTGGGAATCATGGAGATGGAATATGCGGGGATTCATTATTATTTCATCGACAATGAATACTATTTTAATGGGGATAAACCATATGGCTACATCCATGAAGATGTGGAAAAGTTCGCATTCTTTTCCAGAGCGGCTCTGTCTATCCTGCCAGTAGTAGGATATCAGCCGGACATCATTCACTGTCATGACTGGCAGACAGGTCTGGTGCCGGTATACTTAAAAGACAGTTTCCACGAAGGTGGATTTTATTCCAATATGAAATCAGTGATGACCATCCATAATCTGAAATTCCAGGGTGTCTGGAATATCCCGACCGTGCAGGATGCGACCGGACTTGATATGTCTTATTTTACAGCAGACAAGCTGGAAGCATTCGGTGATGCCAATTACTTAAAGGGAGGCATCGTCTATGCAGACCGGATCACGACGGTGAGCCGTACCTATGCTGAGGAGATCAAGACTCCGTTCTTCGGAGAGCATCTGGATGGACTCATGCGTGCCAGAGCCGGACAACTGACCGGAATTGTTAATGGTCTTGACTATGACGAGTGGAATCCACAGACGGACGAACATATTTATAAGAATTATTCCGTGGACAATTTCCGGAAGGAAAAGGTAAAGAACAAGCTGGAGCTTCAGAAGGAGCTTGGACTTGCGCAGGATAAGAAAGCCATGATGATCGGTATTGTATCCCGACTGACAGATCAGAAGGGATTTGACCTGATCGACTGTATTATGGATGAGTTCTGCCAGGATGCAGTACAGATCGTGGTGCTGGGAACCGGCGAGGAGCGTTACGAGAATATGTTCCGTCATTTCGCATGGAAATATGGCGACAAAGTGGCAGCCTGCATCTATTATTCCAACGAGATGTCGCATAAGATCTATGCAGCCAGCGATGCATTCTTGATGCCGTCTCTGTTCGAGCCGTGTGGATTGAGTCAGCTCATGAGTCTGCGTTATGGAACACTGCCGATCGTTCGTGAGACCGGTGGACTGAAAGATACCGTGGAACCGTACAATGAGTATGAGGAGACCGGAACCGGATTCTCCTTCACCAATTACAATGCTCATGAGATGCTGGGTGCGATCCGCTATGCGGAGGAGATCTACTATGACAGAAAGCGTTCCTGGAATAAGATCGCAGAGCGTGCCATGAAAGCAGATTTCTCCTGGAGCCATTCTGCAAAAGAATATGAAAAATTATATGATGAAATGTAGATGATACAGAGTCCGGTACAGGAATTCTGGAAAATTTTAAATGTTATGAAAACCTCCCTGTGAACACATACTACTGCCGTAATCAGTATGGTTCACAAGGAGGTATTTTATTATGGCACAGTTATCAGAACTGGATGTACAGAATCTTCGTCATCTGATCGGCGGCAGCGAGACCTGTCATGCAAAATTTTCTGCATATGCGCAGGAAGCAACTGACAGCCAGGTTCGACAGTATTTTGAGCAGGCGGCTCAGTCTGCCAAAGAAAACAAACAGCAGCTTATGGGATTCTTGAAATAGGAGGAACAGATCATGATGGATGAAAAGACCATGGTCAGTGATACACTGACCGGTATCAACGGAGAACTGAAAATGTATGCGGAGTATATTTCTCAGAGCGAGGATCCGAAGCTTAAACAGACACTGAAGCAGATGAGAAATAAGGCAGAGGCTGCTCAGGAGCAGATCTATCAGATCGCCAGGGAGAAATCCTATTATGTGCCTGCGGCCCCAGCAAGCAGAGAAGAAATCGAACAGGTGAGATCACTGTTTAAGCCGGAGTCAATGCTGTAAATACTTCATTGTAGCAGCAAAAAAGCTCGGATAAAGTCTTGCGGTAGCCCCGGGTGATAGAATAAAAGCTCGTATGACGTGTATCGGACAAACTAAGCTCTGTGTATCGTCTGGATACGTACACTTGCAGTGTACGCACCAGCCGACACACGGAGCTCACTTCGTTCGCTCCAAGTCATAGCAGCGCAGTTTATTTCTATCGCCCTGGGCTGTTGCAAGTTTTGGGAGCTTTTCTGCTGCATTCGCGAGCTGTTACGGTGCATAAAACTTGTAGCTGCCGCAGGTCTGCATGTGCAGGGGACGTCCGCAGTCCCGGTACTTGCTTCCGACCGAGCCTCTGGCGAAGGTCGAAGCTTAGTACCGCTGGACGAGGAATTAGCGGGAGCGGTTCCTCTGCACATGCTGCCTGCGGTGGATATAAGGTCTGTGTCTTTGAGCTATTCCAATTCGGGTTATAGACTTTTTTGCCGAATCAGGCTACACTAAGTAATAGTAGAAATCAAATCAAGGAGTATCTATCGTATGGCGAAAAAAGCAATTTTAGTAGTGAGTTTTGGAACCAGTGTAAATGCAACCAGAGAGAAAACCATTGATCGGATAGAGGCAGATATTCAGAAGGCAATGCCAGACAGAGCATTCTATCGTGCCTGGACCAGCGGTATGATCATCCGAAAAATAGAAAAGCGAGATGACGTACATATCAACACCGTGGAAGAAGCCATGAAGCAGATGCTTTTAGATGGAATTACGGATGTGATCGTGCAGCCAACCCATGTGATCCGAGGAATTGAATATGATCAGTTGAAAGAAGCTGTTCTGGAAAGACGCAGTCAGTTTGAACAGGTTCGGATTGGTACTCCGCTGCTGACTACTTCGGAAGATACAGACGAGGTACTTCAGGCAGTGATGGCAGAGATTGGAACTATCGAAAAAGAGGAAGCAGTTGTATTTATGGGACATGGAACCCCTCATGATAGTAACAGTGTTTATACAGAACTGGATCAGCGGCTGAAGGAACTGGGATATTCACAGGTATTTATGGGAACAGTGGAAGCAGAACCATCTTTGGATACTTTGCTTGAGAAGATTCAGACGTTGCATGTGAAAAGAGTCATTCTTGCACCGTTTATGGTGGTGGCAGGAGACCATGCTATAAATGATATGTCAGGCGATGAGGATGATTCCTGGAAAAGCACATTTGAAAAAGCCGGATATGAAGTAGAATGCATCTTGAAAGGATTGGGTGAATACCCAGCGGTTCGACAGATCTATGTGAAACATGCGTTGGAAGCGTAGAAGTGATAAAAAGTGAATTTTCACTGAAAAAAGTGAAAATTCACTTTTTTTGCATGTGTTTGTGAAGAAAAATATCGCGATTTCCTCCATGGAAAATCCACACATCCTGTGTTATACTCATAAAGAATGTATATACTACACAGAAGAAAAGAACATGGAGGTCATACAAGATTTATGACAGTAGAGCAGTTAGCAACTTATGAACTGATAGAAAAACAGCAGATCCCGGAGATGAATTCTGTAGGATATCTGCTGCGTCATAAAAAGACAGGTGCGAGGGTGGCACTTTTATCTAATGATGATGAAAACAAAGTATTTAATATAGGATTTCGTACACCGCCATCAGACAGTACGGGTGTACCGCATATTATGGAACATTCCGTACTCTGCGGTTCCACAGATTTCCCGGTGAAGGATCCGTTTGTGGAACTGGTGAAGGGTTCCCTGAATACGTTCCTGAATGCCATGACTTATCCGGACAAGACGGTGTATCCGGTAGCAAGCTGCAATGAACGGGATTTTCAGAACCTGATGCATGTGTATCTGGATGCAGTATTTCATCCGAACATTTATAAGGAAGAGAAGATCTTCCGTCAGGAAGGCTGGCACTATGAGCTGGAAAATACGGACAGTCCGCTGATCTACAACGGAGTGGTCTATAATGAAATGAAGGGTGCACTGTCTTCTCCGGAAGATATGTTGGACAGTGAGATCATGCGGGTACTGTACCCGGATACGCCATATTTCCATGAGTCCGGCGGAGACCCGAAAGTGATTCCGGAGCTGACATACGAGGCATTTCTTGATTTCCACAGAAAATACTATCATCCGTCCAACTGTTACATCTATCTGTACGGCGATATGGACATGGCAGAGAAGCTGGCATGGATCGATGAGAAATATTTAAGCCATTATGAGTATCTGGAGATGGATTCCAACATTGCCCTGCAGAAGCCATTTGCAAAGCCGGTGGAGAAGACCGTGGAATATCCGGTGTCTGAAGAAGAGACCGACGATGCACAGGCATATTTATCTTACAGCACAGTGGTTGGAACCTCGCTGGACGCAGATCTTTATCTGGCATTTCAGGTGCTGGAATATGCCCTGCTGTCTGCACCGGGAGCACCGCTTAAAAAAGCTCTGCTGGATGCAGGAATTGGAAAAGACATTTTAAGCTCTTATGAAAATGGTATTGCGCAGCCGTATTTTTCTGTGATTGCAAAGCATGCAAGAGAAGACCAGAAGGACGAATTCATGAAAGTGGTCAGAGAGACACTGGAAGGAATTGTGAAAAACGGATTTGACCGGAAGGCTCTGCTGGCTGGCATCAATTACTATGAATTCCGTTACAGAGAGGCAGATTTTGGAACTTTCCAAGAGGACTTATGTACGGATTACAGATGTTTGACAGCTGGCTCTATGATGAGAATCAGCCGTTCCTTCATCTGATCGCATTAGATCGTTTTGCAAAGATGAGAGAAAAGCTGGATGAAGGCTATTTTGAAGCTTTGATCAGGACCTGGATCCTTGATAATCCACATGGAGCTCTTCTGGTATTAAAACCGGTGCCTGGTCTGGAAGCAAAGCAGCAGGAAGCACTGGCAGAGAAGCTGAAAGCCTACAAAGACAGTCTGTCAGAAGAAGAACTGATAGTATTGGCAGCACAGACAAAAGAACTGAAGGAATATCAGGATGAGCCATCACCACAGGCAGATCTGGAAAAGATCCCTATGCTGGCAAGAGAGGATATTAAGCGGGAGGCAGCTCCGTTTATCAATGAAGAGCTGAACGTGGAAGGAACTACCGTTCTTCATCAGAATCTATTTACCTCCGGTATCAATTATATCAGACTGTTGTTTGATGCCAAAGAGGTACCGGCGGATCTGATTCCGTATCTTGGTCTGTTAAAACATGTGCTGGGATATATGGATACGGATAATTATAACTATGGTGAGTTGTTCAACGAGATCAACTGCCATACCGGAGGCATCACTTCTACCGTAAATCTGTATGGAAATATGAGGGAGCCGGAAAAATACCGGATCATGGTGGAGCTGCGCTGCAAGGCACTGGTTTCAGATACAGATTTTGGATTTGCCATGATGCGTGAGATCTTAAGCCGAACCAGGCTTACCGACACCAAACGTCTCTATGAGATCGTGGCACAGGTGAAATCAAGATTACAGATGTATCTGACTGGTTCCGGACACTCCGCAGCGGCAGTGCGGGCGATGGCAGAATTTTCAGATTCTTCCTGGGTGACCGATCAGATCAGTGGTATTGCATTTTACGGATTGATCGAACAACTGGAAAAGCATTTTGAAGAGAAGAAAGATCAGATCGTGGAAAATCTGAAGCTGGTGATGCAGTATGTGCTTCGTCCGGAAAATCTGATCGTAAGCTGCACATCTGAAACAGATGGACTGGAAGCCGTGAAGAAGGAACTCCCGGCACTGAAGGCATGTCTGAATACCTTACCGGTTCCAGAGAGAACCAGAACCGAAGAACTTCTGAAGCGTCCGGCAAAACGGGAAGGCATCAAGACTCCGTCAGCTGTTCAGTATGTGGCGAGAGCCGGACACATTAAGAAGTACTATGGCACATATCGAATCCTGAAAGTGATCTTAAGCTACGATTATCTGTGGATCCAGGTGCGTGTGAAGGGCGGCGCTTATGGCTGTATGAGCGGATTTGGTACTTATGGAGACAGTTATCTGGTATCCTACCGTGACCCGAATCTGGGACAGACCAATGAGGTATTCGAACAGACACCGGAATATGTGGAACAGTTTGATGCATCTGAGCGTGATATGACCAAATATATTATCGGAACCATCAGTGATATGGATACTCCGCGGACACCGGCCATGGAAGGCAGCCGTGGTCTTGCATCCTGGCTGACTCAGACAACCCTTGAAGATATTCAGAAATACAGGGATGAAGTACTGGACGCACAGCCGGAGGATATCCGGGCACTTTCAGGCGGTATCCGTGAGCTGCTTGAGGAAGGTGCATTCTGTGCTATTGGAAATGAGAGTAAGATCGAAAAAGAAAAGGAATTGTTTGACACCACATTCCGTTTGTTTGGTGCATAAAGAGGAGAAACTATGAGTGAACAGAAGAAATCAGGATTTGTAACACTGGTGGGAAGACCTAATGTGGGAAAGTCTACCCTGATGAACCGGCTGATCGGACAGAAAATCGCTATTACATCCCATCGTCCGCAGACCACCCGAAACAAGATCCAGACGGTCTATACCTGTGATCGTGGACAGATCGTGTTTGTAGATACGCCAGGTATTCACAAGGCAAAAAATAAGCTGGGTGAGTATATGGTCAATGTGGCAGAGAAGACTTTGAAGGAAGTAGATGTGGTACTGTGGCTGGTGGAGCCATCTGACCGTGTAGGAGCAGGAGATCAGCACATTGCCAATCAGCTGAAAAATATCAATACACCGGTTGTTCTTGTCATCAATAAGATCGACATGGTGAAAAAAGATCAGGTATTCGGATTTATCGAGGCTTACCGGAAACTGATGGATTTTGCAGATATCGTTCCGGTGTCTGCCCTGAAAGGCTCCAATGAGGCAGAACTGATCGATGTGATCTTCAAATATCTGCCGTATGGTCCTATGTTTTATGATGAAGATACGGTTACGGATCAGCCTATGCGTCAGATCGTATCGGAGCTGATCCGTGAAAAAGCACTGAAGCTTCTTGATGAGGAGATTCCCCACGGAATCGCTGTTTCCATTGATATTATGAAGGAACGGCCAAACCAGCCGATCTGGGATATTGAAGCGACCATCGTGTGTGAGCGGGATTCCCACAAGGGAATTATCATTGGAAAAGGCGGAGCTATGCTGAAGAAGATCGGGTCTGCAGCCCGCTATGAGATCGAGCGGATGCTGGATGCAAAGGTCAATTTAAGACTCTGGGTCAAGGTCAAGAAAGACTGGCGTGATTCTGACTTCCTTATTAAAAATTTTGGTTACGACAAAAAAGAAGTATAGCTTTGATCCGCTTCGGGGATTCTATGAACATACAGAACCGAAGAAGCGGAGGCAGAAGGATGGACAGTTGGGATCGATTTGCACACACCGGAGATATACGGGATTATCTGGCTTACAGAGTAAAGAACTGCAAGTCCGAGAAAGCAGGAGAGAAAGATGAGCAGTCAGACCTACACCGTGACCGGCATGGTATTGTCTGCCGCACCGGTCGGTGATTATGACAAGCTGGTGGTCTTACTGACCAGAGAGCGCGGAAAAATCAGAGCATTTGCCAGAGGAGCCAGAAGGCCTGGAAGCGCCTTGATGGCTGCGGCAAATGCATTTGCGTTCGGTGAATTTCAGATCTACGAGGGAAGGACTTCCTATACTATGAGTCAGGCATCGATCCAGAATTATTTTGGCGAATTGATGACGGATTTTGAGGGAGCCTGCTACGGACAGTATTTTCTGGAATTTGCCGACTATTATACAAGAGAAAATGCAGATGGGTCGGATTTTCTGAAGCTTGCCTATCAGTCCCTGCGGGCGCTGCTGGTGCCGTCGCTTCCAAGAAAACTGGTCCGCTACATATATGAACTGAAAGCCATGACGTACAGCGGTGAGTGTCCCCAGACCTTTGAACAGTTTTCGGACTGGAACCTGAATCCATCTACGGAATATGCTCTTCAGTATGTGGTGGCAGCTTCTGTGGAGAAGCTCTATACCTTTCTTCTGACGGAGGAAGTCTTCGCAGAATTCGCAAGGGTGGTCACGTGGCTTAGAAAGCATTATGTGGAGCACCGCTTCAAATCGTTGGAAATACTTGAAACTTGCCTGTAAAGCGGTTATAATGTGGAATAGTTAAGCCCTTGTGGCAGGTAAGGAGGAAGTTTAATGAAGAAATGGATGTCGGCTGTCTGTGTCCTGATGGCTGTTCTCTTCATGACTGGATGTGGCAAGGATAAGTCCTTCAACCCGTCGGTATCTTCACTTTACATAGAAAAAAACGGAGAGATCACACAGGCGATCGTGGAAAGCTTTGCTCAGGAGTACTATAGTCTCGATGAGTTTTCAGCCATGGTACAGAAGGAAGTAGATGTCTATAACCAGAAACTGGGAGAGACAAAGATCACGGTCGAAAGTACAGAAGTCAAAGACAGCGTGATGTATCTGAAGCTGCATTATGCGGATGCGGATACGTACAGACTTTATAATGAAGAATATCTGTTTGTGGGATCTGTGGAGGACGCTCTGTCAGAAGGGCTGTCATTTAACATGATCTTCCGTGATGCAGACTATGAAGGTGAATATACAGCAGCGGATGTGACAGAGAATAAGAGTGAAACTGTGGCAGTTGCAAAGGAAGAAGGCGTGATCCAGCTGGAGAAGCCGGTGAAATACGTCAGCAGCAATGTGGAAATACTGGATGCACATACCGTGGAAGTGATGCCCATTGAAGCGGAAGATGAGTATGCCTATATTATTTATTAAAGATGAAGGAGAACAGTTATGGAAAAGACAATGGAAAAAATCGTAGCTCTTGCAAAGAACCGTGGATTTGTATATCCAGGAAGTGAGATCTATGGTGGACTTGCAAACACCTGGGATTACGGTAATCTTGGAGTAGAGCTTAAGAATAATGTAAAGAAAGCATGGTGGAAAAAATTCGTTCAGGAGAATCCGTACAACGTAGGTGTTGACTGCGCAATCCTGATGAATCCGCAGACATGGGTTGCTTCCGGACATCTTGGGGGCTTTTCTGATCCACTGATGGACTGTAAGAGCTGTAAAGAGCGTTTTCGTGCAGACAAACTGATCGAAGATTATATGGATGAGAATCATATTGAGCATGAAGGCGGAGTTGATGGCTGGTCTCAGGAAGAGATGAAATCCTACATCGACGAGCATGACATCTGCTGTCCGAAATGCGGTAAGAAAGATTTCACAGATATCCGTCAGTTCAACCTGATGTTCAAGACCTTCCAGGGTGTTACCGAGGATGCAAAAAATACTGTTTATCTTCGCCCGGAGACTGCACAGGGTATTTTCGTAAACTTTAAGAATGTACAGAGAACTTCCAGAAAGAAGATCCCGTTTGGTATCGGCCAGATCGGAAAATCCTTCCGTAATGAGATCACACCGGGTAACTTCACTTTCCGTACCCGTGAGTTTGAGCAGATGGAGCTTGAGTTCTTCTGCAAACCGGGCACTGACCTGGAGTGGTTCCAGTACTGGAGAGCATTCTGCCGTGACTGGCTTCTGGCTCTTGGTATCAAAGAGGATGAGATGCGTCTTCGTGACCACTCTCCGGAGGAGCTTTGCTTCTATAGTAAAGGTACTACCGACATCGAGTTCCTGTTCCCGTTCGGATGGGGCGAGCTGTGGGGAATCGCAGACCGTACCGACTATGATCTGACACAGCATCAGACGGTATCCGGTCAGGATATGAGCTACTTCGATGATGAGAGCAAAGAGAAATACATTCCGTATGTTATCGAGCCGTCTCTGGGAGCAGACCGTGTGGTTCTGGCATTCCTGTGTGCAGCTTATGATGAGGAGAACATCGGAACCGAAGAAAAACCGGATATGAGAACAGTTCTTCATTTCCATCCGGCACTGGCTCCGGTTAAAGTTGGCGTTCTTCCACTGTCCAAGAAGCTCAACGAGGGTGCTGAGAAAGTATTCACCGAGCTGTCCAAGAAATACAACTGCGAATTCGATGACAGAGGAAATATCGGTAAGAGATACCGCCGCCAGGATGAGATCGGAACTCCGTTCTGCGTAACCTACGACTTTGACTCTGAGACGGATGGATGCGTAACTGTTCGTGACCGTGACACCATGGAGCAGGAGCGTGTGGCAATTGCTGATCTTGACAAATATTTTGATGAGAAATTTGCATTCTAATCAGTGCTCAGAGGTTGACGAAAATACGTTAAAATGATAATTTATAAGTTGGAGTAATGGTTCAGAGCCATAGTCTGTATGGCTCTGGATAGTTATAAAATATACAACAAAGGAGTATAATTATGAATCTTTCACCACTTCAGAAAGCAAGATATGAGTACAGCCCGAAGCTTCCGGGAATGCTCAGAAACGGTATTGCAGAGATCGCTGTTAAAGAAGGCGAGAAGACCACAAGTGCAGCAGATCAGGAGAAGATTGCTGAGCTGTTTCCGAATACTTATGGCGAGCCGGAGGTTACCTTTGAAAAAGGACAGAACACTTCTGCATCCAAGAAACAGGTAGTAGGTGTTATCCTTTCCGGCGGACAGGCACCAGGCGGACACAATGTTGTAAGTGGTCTGTATGATGCACTGAAGGCAACCAATAAAGAGAATGTCCTGATTGGTTTCAAGGGTGGTCCAAGCGGACTGATCGAAGACAATTTCATCGTATTTGATGATGCATATATCAACGAGTACAGAAATACCGGTGGATTCGATATCATCGGTTCTGGAAGAACCAAACTGGAGACTGAGGAGCAGTTCAAGATCGCTACTGAGGTTTGCAAAAAACATGGTATCACCGCAATCGTTATCATCGGCGGTGATGATTCCAACACCAATGCATGCGTACTTGCTGAGTACATGGCAGCACATAAGACCGGCGTACAGGTAATCGGATGCCCGAAGACCATCGACGGAGACCTTAAGAATGAGGATATCGAGATTTCCTTTGGTTTTGATACTGCAACCAAGACTTACAGCGAGCTTATCGGAAATATCGAGAGAGACTGTAACTCTGCTAAGAAGTACTGGCATTTCATCAAAGTTATGGGACGTAGTGCTTCTCACGTAGCACTTGAGTGTGCACTGGAGTGCCAGCCGAACATCTGCCTGATCTCTGAGGAAGTAAAGGCTAAGAAACAGTCTCTGTCTGAGATCGCAGATTATATCGCAGATGCTGTAGAGAAGAGAGCTGCAGATGGCAACAACTTTGGTGTTGTTGTAATCCCGGAGGGTGTTGTTGAGTTTGTTCCGGAGTTCTCTGCACTGATCAGCGAGATCAATGAGCTTCTTGCAGGAAGCAAAGCAGATGCATTCAACGCTCTGGAGAGCTGGGCTGAAAAATATGCATTCATCGAGAAAGGCCTTTCCAAAGAGGCTATGGAAGTATTTGCAATTCTTCCGCAGGCTATTCAGCAGCAGCTGTTCCTTGAGAGAGATCCGCACGGAAACGTACAGGTATCTCTGATCGAGTCCGAGAAATTGTTTGCAGCACTGGTAGGCGACAAACTGAAGGCAAGAAAAGCAGCAGGAACCTACACTGGAAAATACGCAACCCAGACTCATTTCTTCGGATATGAAGGAAGATGCGCATTCCCGTCTAACTTTGATGCTGACTACTGCTACTCTCTTGGATACAACGCATTCATGCTGATCCAGTACGGATACAATGGATACCTTTCCAAGGTTTCCAACCTGTCCAGACCGGCAGAAGAGTGGGTTGCAGGCGGTATGCCGATCACCAAGATGATGAATATCGAGAGAAGACATGGCGAGGACAAGCCGGTTATCAAGAAAGCACTTGTTGAGCTTGATGGTAAGCCATTCAAATATTTTGAAGCACACAGAGATGAGTGGGCTGTTGAGACCTCTTATGTATTCCCGGGAGCAATCCAGTACTACGGACCGACCGAGGTATGCGATATCACAACCAGAACTCTGGCTCTTGAGCAGGGTAAATAAGTATAATAGTAAAAAACAGTAAAATCCTGTCGTCGAAAGACGGCAGGATTTTTTTGACATATTACCACCTTATAAATTGAACATCTGTTAATAAAATGTCAAAAGTTTAGCGTGATAAAGTGAATAATATTGTATAAACTGCACAAAAGTCGGTTGACAAAACATTTATATGTGTTACAATAAATATGTGCGCATAGTAGGCCTGGCAGCTACACGATGCGCATTTTTGATTTATATTTTTTATATTATTAGGAGGGCATGTAATGGCAAAGTGGGTTTATCTTTTCACAGAGGGAGACGCTGGTATGCGTAATCTGCTGGGAGGCAAAGGTGCCAATCTGGCAGAGATGACGAATATCGGACTTCCGGTTCCGCAAGGATTCACGATCACAACAGAGGCGTGTACACAGTATTATGAGGATGGTCGTGAGATCAACGAAGAGATCCAGGGACAGATTAATGAATATATTGTAAAAATGGAGGAGATTACCGGCAAGAAATTCGGGGATACCGAAAATCCTCTTCTGGTGTCTGTACGTTCTGGTGCGAGAGCATCCATGCCGGGTATGATGGACACTATCTTAAATCTTGGTCTTAATGAGACTGTTGTAGATGTTCTGGCGCAGAAATCCGGTAATGCTCGTTGGGCATGGGACTGCTATCGTAGATTTATCCAGATGTATTCTGATGTGGTTATGGAAGTGGGCAAAAAGTATTTTGAAAAGCTCATTGATGAGATGAAAGAGAAAAAAGGTGTGAAGCTTGATGTTGAGCTTGATGCTGACGATCTGAAAGAACTGGCTAATCAGTTTAAAGCTGAATATAAAGAGAAGATTGGTGCTGACTTCCCGGATGATCCGAAGGAGCAGCTGATGGGGGCAATCAAAGCAGTCTTCCGTTCCTGGGACAACCCTCGAGCAAATGTATATCGTCGTGACAATGATATTCCGTATTCCTGGGGTACTGCAGTTAATGTACAGTCTATGGCATTCGGAAACATGGGAGATGATTGCGGTACTGGCGTTGCATTTACCCGTGACCCGGCTACCGGAGCAAAAGGTCTGTTCGGTGAGTTCCTGACTAATGCACAGGGCGAGGACGTAGTTGCTGGTGTTCGTACGCCGATGCACATTAGTGAGATGGAAGAGAAGTTCCCGGAGGCATTCAAACAGTTCAAAGAGGTTTGTGAGACTCTGGAGAAACATTACAGAGATATGCAGGATATGGAGTTTACTGTTGAGCACGGAAAACTGTTCATGCTGCAGACCCGTAATGGTAAGAGAACTGCAAAAGCAGCCCTGAAGATTGCCTGCGATCTGGTAGATGAAGGTATGAGAACACCGGAAGAGGCAGTGGCTATGATCGAGCCGCGTAACCTGGATGCACTTCTTCATCCGACCTTTGATGCAGCAGCACTGAAGGCAGCAACTCCAATCGCAAAAGCACTGGGAGCAGCTCCTGGAGCAGCTTGTGGTAAGATTGTATTTACAGCAGAAGATGCAGAGAGCTGGGCAGCAAGAGGCGAGAAAGTTGTTCTGGTTCGTCTGGAGACCTCTCCGGAGGATATCACTGGTATGAAAGTATCTCAAGGTATCCTGACCGTCCGTGGCGGCATGACCAGCCATGCAGCAGTTGTTGCACGTGGTATGGGCGCATGTTGTGTATCTGGATGTGGTGATATCATCATGGATGAAGCAAATAAGAGATTCACTCTGGCTGGAAAAGAATATCATGAGGGAGATGTGATCTCCTTTGACGGTTCCACCGGATGCATCTATGATGGTGCGATCCCGACTGTTGATGCTAAGATCGCAGGTGATTTCGATCGTATCATGGGATGGGCTGATGAGTACAGAACCATGAAAGTAAGAACCAATGCAGATACTCCAACAGATGCAAAGAAAGCACGCGAGCTGGGAGCTGAGGGTATTGGTCTTTGCCGTACTGAGCATATGTTCTTTGAGGGAGACAGAATTGACGCATTCCGCGAGATGATCTGTTCTGACACTGTAGAAGAGAGAGAAGAAGCACTGTCCAAGATCCTTCCGCTGCAGCAGGGAGACTTTGAACAGCTGTACGAGGCTATGGAGGGAGAACCGGTTACCATTCGCTTCCTGGATCCGCCTCTGCATGAGTTCGTTCCGACTGAGGAAGAGGACATTAAGAAACTGGCTGAAGCAAAGGGCAAGACGGTTGCAGATATCAAAGCAATCATTGATTCTCTGCATGAGTTTAACCCGATGCTGGGACACAGAGGATGCCGTCTGGCAGTTACCTATCCGGAGATCGCCAAGATGCAGACTGCAGCAGTAATCCGCGCAGCAATTAACGTAAGCAAGAAGCATCCGGATTGGAAGATCGTTCCGGAGATCATGATCCCGCTGGTAGGCGATATCAAAGAGCTGAAATATGTGAAAAATATTGTTGTTGAGACTGCTGATGCAGAGATCAAGGCTGCAGGCGTTGAGATGGAATATGAAGTAGGTACCATGATCGAGGTTCCGAGAGCTGCTCTGACTGCAGACAAGATTGCTGAAGAGGCTGAGTTCTTCTGCTTCGGTACCAACGACCTGACTCAGATGACTTATGGATTCTCCCGTGATGACTCCAGTAAGTTCATGGATGCATACTTTGATGCAAAGATCATCGAGAACGATCCGTTCGCAAGACTGGATCAGAGTGGTGTAGGTCAGCTGATGAAGATGGCAATTGAGAAAGGTAAGAAAGTCCGTCCGACCCTGCACTGCGGTATCTGTGGAGAGCACGGTGGAGATCCGTCTTCCGTAGAGTTCTGTAATGAGATCGGTCTGGATTATGTATCCTGCTCACCGTTCCGCGTGCCGATCGCAAGACTGGCAGCAGCACAGGCAGCACTGGCTCAGAAAGCAAAATAAAGTAATTCTGAAGAATATAAAAGCCCGGCGATCCGTATGGATCGCCGGTTTTTTTGAGTGGTGTTGTGCTTGAAGGCATGTGGTTCTATTCTGTGTTGTGCCTGCGATTGGACAATTTTCAGTTGTTAACAATGTGAATGCTCCAAAATCTTGTCAAAAGAAGGGGATTTTCATGCACGTTGGATAATTACTGCACTTGCCAGACACTGATTATCCATTTATTTTCATATATGGGGCTTTTCTGTTATTCATTGGATAATTGCCATGAAATCAGGTTGCAAATTCTCCAATATCGGTGCGAAAAACTTCACGCGAGGATGTATTTGGCGGGCCAGTTACTTCGCCGCTCGCCGCGCTTGAATTGTCCAAATCTTGTGCCAGAATAAAGAGTATGCTATAATCAAAAAAGAATTATGCAAAAAATCAGAAGAGTGTAAAAAGAAGGGATTATGAGGACAAAGGGGATTATGCAGACCAAGAAGGACGAACGGAGAGAGAAAATATTAACGGAAGCCTATCGGATCTTTGTGGAGAAGAAGATCGAGCCGGTGAGCATGGGAGAGATTGCAGAGGCGGCAGGTATCGGAAGAGCGACTCTGTTCCGGTATTATTCCAGCAAACTGGAGCTGGTGATTGCGGTCTGTACCAGAGAATGGAAAGCATATCTGGATGCGCTGGATCAGGTGCGTCCGATCAGTTCTGTGGGAGAGATTCCGGCAATCGGAAGATTGATTTTTACACTGGACAGTTATATTGAAATGTACCAGTCCCATAAGGCATTGCTTTGCTTTAATGATAATTTTAACCATTATGTAAGCCATGAAGGATGCGAAGAAGAGCAGCTGGAGGAATTCCATGCAGCATTGTATTCTGTGGATACCCGCCTTCATATGATGTATGCGAAAGCGAAAGAAGACAAGACCTTCCGGACTGATATTCCAGAAGAAGAATTTATGCGGGTGACCGTGCATTCCATGATGACAGCCTGTGCTTACTATGCGGGTGGTTTTATCTGGGGATCTCAGAAAGACAGAGATTATACGCCAGAACTGCTGCGGATCAAAGAAATGATATTGAATTATGTAAAGGTATAAAAAGGCACTTGATTTCTCAAATGCCTTTAGTTATAATCTACTTAGAAAGTGAATCGGATGTGAGTCCGATTTGCCCTCAGTTAGAAAACTAATAAAGAGATAGCATCCTGACTTTTGCGAGGGTACGGGATGCTATTTCTTTATGTCAAAATGATTATCTATGTACGATAGAGCCGCAAAAACTACTAGCAATAAAGTTAAAACTTCCATTGTGTTCATAGGGCATCACCCTCCTTTGGTACTAGAGGGCATCTGACATCGGAAAATCACATCCTGCTTTCTGTTCAATTATGCAAATAGTATAGCAAAAAACAAGTGGATATTCAATAAAAAGTACGAAGCTGCCGTAATACGAAAGATGTATTGCGGCAGCTTCTTTGCATAGATTCCGCAAAAATATAAAGTATAAACGCGAATAGATTGACACCCAGTCTCATTTTTTATAAAATACTGGTGAGACGTGCAGTCTCATACGAAAAGAAAAAGAATCAGACATAGATACAGAACATGGAAAGGGAGACATGCATATGAAAAAGACTGGGTGGAAAGAACTGAGGAAACGACTGTTGGCGCTGGGGATCGCTGCGGTGATGATAGGAAATACAGTGGATTTGTCAGTGCTGCCGGTTCTGGCACAGGAAACAGAAGATACCTCGATGGAAGGTGGTTCAACGGAAGAATTCGCAAATGAATCTGAACCTCAGAAGGAGGAAACTTCCAATGTAGATGGCAACGGCGAAGAAACAGGCGAAGTATCTGAAAATACAAATTCTGAGCAAATTTCCGAAGAAGATGCAGATAATGAAGAAGAAATCACAGATGAAGCAGTTCTGGATAGCGAACAGACAGGAGCAGATTCTGCGCTGGTGATGTATGAAATGACAGACTCTTACGAAGTAGCAGCACAGGCGGGCGAAGCAGCACTTGAAGTGACAAAAGATGGGGAGAAAGCCAGGGAGTATGCAAGCTTTGATGCATGGGCAAGCAATGGCACGATCAGCGGGGACTACATAATTAAATTGTTGTCTGATATTACCCTTACTCAGACGCTTACCTTTGTAAATGGAACGATCACTCTGGATCTGAATGGAAAGACCCTGAGTACAGGTGATGGAGATACTGTTAATGTGAAAATTACATCGGGTAGTAATGTGACGATTACATCGACTGACAGTAAAGGAACACTTACCGGAAGGGCTGGAACATGGAACCCTTATGGTACAGTTAAAATAGAGCGCGGTGGAAGTTGTACCATAAAGAATGATGTATCAGTGAACAATAGCAGGAATACTAATAGCAGAGCCATCTACAATACCGGCGGAAAACTTGCAATTGAAGCAGGTGCAGCAACTTCCGCATACACTGGAAATCCTTCCATAGAGATTAGCGATGACGGTACTGCAAAAATCACAGGTGGTGATTTTAAGGGAGGAATCGTTGTTAAATCCAATGCCGGGAATGTTGAGATCGGCGGTGGAACTTTCAGATATAATTCCAATACAAATTTTGGAGCCATCTGCAATCGAAAAGGTGATGGAAAACTCAGTGGAATCATAAAAACAGGCTACGGTATAAAATTATCAGATGGCAGTTATGTGAATCTGGACAGCGAGGACACAATTACAGAAGATGTAAAGGTTGTGAAATATCCGCTGTATTTCATAGAACAGCCTGTAATTGACACGACAAATGCACAGGCATTGGTCGGATATAAAAACGCACCAAAACTGACAGTCCAGGCCACAGATGGAGAGTACACGGATGGGATTACCTATGAATGGCGTGTGAAAAAGACATTGGAAGAAGCAGAAGCAACAGATGAGGCCATTTCTGATGTAAATTCCCGGACTTACCAGATTCCTTCAGGACTTACAGTCGGAACCTATGAGTATTATTGTGTTGCATCCAAAGGGAATGATACAGCAACCTCCAATCATGTTATGTTCACGGTTACTGCCGGATATGTGCAGACAACGATCGATGGAATGACAGCGGAATATCTGTCCATGCAGGAAGCATTGGCAGCCATAGACACAGCAGTAAAAGATGCGAATGAGAAAACGTTGGATATTACGCTGACACTGCAGAAAGACATCAATATCCATGACAACAATGGAGCTTCCATCGACTGGACATTAAGCAGTGGAAATGCAGAACAGATCAATGTTACATTGGATCTGAACGGGAAAAGGACAAGTACCGCGCAGAATGGGAAATCCTATTTGAGGGATCTGAAGTTAACATTTTCTGGTACGAATGTCAGTTGTATGTTGAAGGACTCTGTGGCAGGGGTAAATGGAACATCTGACAATGGCAATTTGTTTGGTATTGTTCAAGTAAGCAATAATGCAAAACTGAATGTAGAAAGCGGAAAATATGAGCAAATCAATATAGGGTCTGATTGTGAGATTAAGGCAGGTTTTTATGCTGCGCTTAATGCTTATGGTGGTTCTCGGTTAAAGATTACCGGTGCAGACACGCAGGTAACAAAGTTATATGCAATACATTACAGTGAAAATAATGAATCTACACAGGCAAATCGGGCAAAGATAGAATTGTCCGGTGGAACTTATGGAAACATTTCAATTGCGACAAAGCCTGAGGTAAATGATCTGAATAATCAGACAGCCGGTTATGCCATTATGGATATGCTGGCAGCGGATCAGGCATATTTTGCATCAGGCAGGAAAGTGACTGTGCCAAGAACACAGACGGAATTGAGCAGTGTCCGTGTTCTTTCGGCGGATACAGAGGAAGATCTGTCTCAGGCGGTTGTGAAACTTGTGCTGGATGAAAAGACCAGTTATTACGATAGCTGGGGAAATGCAATCAACTATCTGATCAATGATAAAGCGAATGTGCAGAACAGCAAAAAGCTGGAAATTATCTTACTGAAAGATATAACGCTTACGGAAGCCATTGCAAATGATCAGCCGGTAACATTACCGGAAGAAGTGGTCTTGAAATCCGATGATGGTCAGCACTATACATTAGCGGGACCTTCTGAAGATAAAAAAATCCTGATGGTGAATAGCCACAGCAGATTGATCATAGAGAATATCAATCTGAAAAATGGCGTGTTCTATATGCTTGCCAGCAGTGATTTGATTCTCAGAGATGCAATGCTTGAGAATACAGGTCGCTATATGATTAACCTAAATGCGTCTTCAGGAGGCACATACAATGTTTATCTGGAAAAAGGAGCAACGGTAAGTCCTGCAGAGGTATTTGCACATTCAACGGTAAATATCTATTATGGAGCAGAAACAACGAGTTTTGCGTTAGCAAAAGGTTCATACGGAACACTGAACCACTGGTACTCACTGACTCTACCGGAGAACGTTACGCTGCCCGGCACAGAAGAGGGTGGAGTGAATGCGAATTGTGTTAAGGAAAATGATGACAATTGGTATGGTCTGACTGGAGCAAAGATCACTGTGGGAAATGAGATCTGTACAGGCTATCAGACTGCAGATCATAAAGCGATTACTTTGAAAAATAACACATTTACCATGCCTTCCACAGTAGTGACTCTTCAGGGACATCAGACAAATGATTCATGGAAATGTAAAAACTGTGGGAAAACAGATCTGGCACAGGCGTATGCCAATGGCGGTCTCAGAGTGGAAGGATTGGAAGAACGTACCTTTGATACCTGGCCACAGATGCTGACCAGAGTAGTACTGTCCGAAGGTGGAAAGGAACAGGAACTGGTCAAGCCGACATACAAAACTTCTTATGAGTATGGCAGTAAAGGTTTGCAGAATGGAGGTCAGGCACAATATTATGTAGATTACAATAATTATACAAATGCCTATACCTATGGACCGGAAGATAAGGAGTTTGAAGCTGACAAGGCACCAAAAGCAACCATCACCGGATTGAAGGATTGTTTTGGTACGGTGGAGATCTACTATACCATTGGCAAAGGAAGAATTGCGGAGATCAGACCACGTATTATTTATGGAGAGGAAGGAACAACTCCGAAATATTATGATGGCAGCTCACACATGGCGTGGACGGTTTCGTTTGATAGTTTTCCTGTTCGGTTTGTGCCTGATGCGGTAGATAAAGAACAGATACCAGCGTCTATATTTGATGGGACAAGTATTGAACAATGGAAAAGCCGGTATATAAATAATTATGGAGCCATAGACGGAAATGTATTCAAGTATACATTATACTACAGCTTAGATGAACAGAAAAGCTGGACAGATGTCACAGTGCAGGATTTGGTTAATGTAGCAAGAAATGGCTATTTCGTAAAAGATGCCGGCAATTATCCATTTTATCTGAAAATGGTAAACAGTGACAACTGCGAAGATTTTATTCACGAATACACGGCAGTGGTACAGCCTGCGGATCTGTCAGATGCCAGCGTTACAGTAAATGGAAAAGATGAAAATTATGCAGCTTATTATACGGGAAATGCGGTAACTCCGAGTTGGACTTTTCAGTATAATAACGGAAAGAAGTCTGTGGATCTTGTGAATGATACTGATTATACAGTGTCTTATGAGAACAATACGGATCCTGGAACAGCTACAGTAACCTATACCGGAAAAGGCAATTACACAGGAACCAGAACTGAGAATTTTGAAATCAAATATGCGTTTGTACCGAAGCAGACCACGGCATCAGCAGACCATTGGTATAATAATAGGTATATTATTTTTAACTATTCCGCGTCAAATGATGAGAATAGTGATTCTAAGATATATACTGCATCAGCAGAAGCAGGAGCCGGGCTGAGTGAAAATAATTATTGGATTTATGAAAATTTACAAGACGCTGTGAATAATGAGAATGGAAGTCCAAACTATTATTCGGATCTGGAAGAAGGTGTTTCCAACAGAGTCATTTATATCAGAAACTTGTCTACCGGCTATATCGGAGCACCCGTACATCTTACCTTACATGTAGACCGGACCGCACCTTACTGGACGGATACAGATGGCAATGCCGGAGATTATGGTATCCAGATCAAGACGAACTGGTTTCGGACACTCCTTAATAAGATCAGCTTCGGATATTTCTATAATGACACGAATCTGGAAGTGAAGATACGTGCCAACGATGCCAAAGCAGGTATCGAGACCAGTGGTGTGGATAAGTATTACTACTATATTGACAAAATCACGGATCCGTCAGGCGAGATCAATGCGAAAACAGTTGAAGAACTGGATGCACTGCGTAATGGTGGAAAATTTACCGAAGCGGAAGCTAAGGGTGACGGGATTGTATCTTTCACTGTGAGTGACAGTGCCAACTTTGTAGTGTATGCATATGCAGTAGACAAGGCGGGAAATCAGAGTAATTACATCAGTAGTGATGGCGTGATTTTTGATAAAGATGCGCCGGTTGTGAATGTAAAGAAACCTTCGAAAGCGGACGGAACCTTGAAGGATATAGAGGTGACTCTGAAGGTTACTTTGGATGAGGACGCGACACTCATGTGGTTCTTCGTATCTGAAGGTGTGTTTCAGGAGGGTGATAACTACACTTATGAGGAATGCAAACAAGATATCGAAGACTATATGAATAGTGATTCGAAGTATCCACAGTTTGCAACTCAGGAAGATGGAAAATGGATGCCGCGAGTTACTGGATACACGGATAACGACAATGGATTTTCTTATGGTGTGTGGAATATTCGTGAAAAGGGACCTGATAATAGCTCTTCAAATAAAAAATTTATTGCCAGCTACAGACCTGTTATCTTTAAAATAGAAGGCAAAAAAGGTGAAAATACTGTTAAAATAAGCGATTTTGGAAAGACAGATTATTATTTTACGCCCTATCCAAATAAAAAAGTTGCAGTCTGGATCGCAGCCATTGATAAGGCGGGCAATATAACAGCACCGGTGCAGCCCCTTGAATACACCACCACCAAAGCCATGCCAAAGGTAGAGAAGGCACCGGAACTGAATGGTACATATGGAGATGCGATTAAGAATCTGGAGTTGACACCTGGTGTTGCAAAGTATGGTGATACAGTTGTTCCTGGCACATGGCAACTGACCGATACAAGGGATACCGTATTACCGGTGGGCACACCCGAGACTGTCGAAGTGACATTTACACCAGATGAAAGCCTTCAGGATCAATATGAAAGTATCAAGGTAAACGTAGTTCCAACGCTTCAAAAGCGTAAGATTACGATTCAAGTCGAGAACATGAAGAGCACATATGGGAATCCGCTGCCGGGAATCAATGAGATTACATTTAAAATTGATGATACTACACCACTGGTAAACCTCGACACGAAAGAGGCGATTCAGAAGACATTGCAGCTTACAGGTAATTGGGGACAGGAACAATATCCGTCTGCAGGCAATTGGGGATTTGCAGTTTCATCGAATAGTGCGAATTATGATGTGACTGTGAAATATTATGAGGACCTGTCAGATACGACGAATGAACAGACAGGTGGTGGTATCCTTCATATTGCAAATGTACCGTGGGAATTTGTAAAAGCTGAAGGCTACCAGGCTACATGGGATGTTACCTATGGAACAGATCCATTCTCACTGGCTGTGGAAGGAAAAATTGGAGAGAACAGACTTACCTACACCGTAGAAGATGCGAAGGATGCCGATGGAGTTGAGATTCCTTCCAGCGAGATTAAGGAGAAACTTCTCCACATTTCTGATGATGGTAAGGTGACAGTCAAAGGTGCAGGAAGTGCTACAATCAAGATCTCCGTGCCTGACTACATAAAGGCAAATTATACAGGAGCGGAAGGTTCCGTAACCGTCAATGTCAATATTGCAAAAACCACGGTTTCACCGGCAACAGAAGTACAGGTTGCTGGTACACTGAATTATGGGGAGCCTTTATCAAAACTGGATCTGACAGACACTGTATTTTACAGAGCGGGATCGACGGTCGAAGTGCCGGGAACGATTGCGTGGAAAGAGCCGGATGCGATACTGAATGCAGGGGCGCAGCGAGCAGAATATGTATTTACACCGGACAGTACCGTGGCACAGAATTATGAACCTTATGCAGGAAGCATTTCTGTTACGGTAAATAAAGCAACGCCGACCATTGAACAACTTCCGGTGCCGGGAGAGTGTATTTATCATCCGGATCTGTCATATGACAAGGAACTTTTAGGTGCTGCGGCGAAGAGTCGGGGTGTTGTAACTGGCATTGATGGCAAACAGATCAACGGCGAATGGAAGTTTAAGGATCAGACAGTGAAATTATCTGTTGGAATCAGTTCGCAAGAGATTTATTTTGAGCCAGAATCGACTGATTACAACGAAGTAACCGCATTTGTGAATGTAACGGTGGTAAAAGCAATTCCTTATATCAGTGAACAGCCAACAGCAACCTATACCCATGGTGATTGCCTGTATAATCAGCAGCCAGTCGGCGGAAAAGCCATCTGTGGAGATGGAAAAGGTGGTGAGCCAGGTGAGACAGGAACGACTACAAACGTACCGGGAACCTTTACATGGAAGTCAGCTTCCGGCCAGCTCACACACACGGGAGACAATGGGAAGGAATTCGAGTATATTTTCACACCGAGGGATACGACCTCTTATGAGACAGTGACAGGTAAGACTACAATAACAGTCAATCAGGCACAATATCCGCCACTGAATCCCGTAGGTGGAAATGGTGTTATTTATGCGCCGAATTCCTGCGAAAAGGTTGGAAATGTAGAGCTGCCACAGGGTTGGAAGTGGTCTGATGAAGATAAAGAGAAAGGTCTTGTGGTGGACGAGTCTCGGGCAGATGTACATGCGGAATATACGGGAGCAGATGCTGCAAATTATGAATTGACAAAAGTAAGCCTGACGGTATACCGTTCAAATTGCAATCATGTCCAGACAACCATTGAAGGGGCGAGAGAGGCGACCTGTGTTGCAACAGGAACAACAGGAAATGTAGTTTGTGTGATCTGCAAAAAGACCGTGAGCAGCGGTTATCCGATCCCGAAGGATCCGACCAACCATACCTCATTGACTACGAAAGTGATCAAAGTAGCAACGACCACGGAAGAGGGGCTCATGCAATATGAGTGTACCGCTTGTGGCTATAAGGAGACGAAGACCATTGCCAAGCTTCCGGGTGGCAATAATCATACGGGCACTGGATCTGGCGGTTCCGGTTCGAAGCATCACCACAGCAGTTCTGGTAGTTCAGAAAGCAGTGCTGGTACCACAGCTTCAACCACACCGACCTTGCCAGCGGCTCCGGCAGAGACGCCGAAGACCAATCCGTCCACAGTGAAACTTCCGGGCACGAAGACGGAAGCACAGAAATCTGCAGACGAGACTGGCGTAAAAGAACCGTATGTAGCAGGCGATACAGGCAAGAGTGGCTGGGATCTGGTTAAAAATGAACTGCAGGATGCATGGAAGGATGCAATGCAGGAGAATCAGGATCAGACAGATGGTTCGGCAACCGTTACTGTCAATATGAATGATGCGACTGTCGTGCCGGGCGACATTTTTGACAGCATCAAAGGACAGGACATTAACGTTGTCTTCGACATGGGCGATGGCATCACCTGGACGGTTAACGGTATGGATATTACCGCAGATCAGATGAGGGATATTGACCTTGGTGTGACCACAGGAGCGGATGCCGGACAGAGCATTCCGGTGGACGTGATCAATAATGTGTCCGGTGAGCGTTACTCCATGAATCTGTCGCTGGCATACGACGGAGAGTTCGGTTTCCAGGCGGTGCTGACGGTGAACATGGATCAGAAGAATGCCGGACTTTACGCAAATCTCTTCTATTACAATGAAGATTCCGGCGAACTGGAATTCATCAGTGCCGGTGAAATCGGCACTGATGGAAATGTGGATCTGACCTTCAGTCATGCATCTGATTATGTAGTCGTGATCAATGCACAGCCCATGGATGTGGAAGCTGCAGATACGGATGCTTCGGACGCCGCAGATGATGCACAGCAGGCGGGTGCCGCAGCGGTTGCTTCTGGTCAGAATTCAGGAACCATGATCTGGATCGTTCTGCTGGTGATTGCAGTGATTCTCGCAGGTGCAGGCATTGTGCTTGTGCAGAAGAGTAAGAAGAAAAATTAGAGACTTGAAAATGGTGGCGCTACAGATTGTCTGGTACATCTGTGGCGCTGTTATTTTATGTGTGTATATTCCTTGTTGGACAATTCACATGTGCCAAACAGTTGAGTTAGCCAATTCTTCTGTAGATGAAGTCTAGGTCATGGCGCGTTTGGAGAATAGTTGCCCTGAATGCGCGGTGATTGTCCAATGAGTGCCGGAAAATGTTCTCGCGGAAAGTTGATTGGAGAATAAGGGATTGAAGAACGCAGGAATTATCCAAAGAAGGTGCAAAACAGCAATCTGTGAAGCTGGAATGGACAATTATCCTCAATACAGCGTCAGAATTCTCCAACAAACTTGCAAAAACCAGTAAATCAAGAGAAAAACGGACAATTACTGTCTGTCAGAGTTCCCAATTATCCAATCGCCAGTAGGAAGGCTTCGCGCGAGAAAGTGACTGGCTGGTCAGATGCGTCTCCTGTTTTTCCGTTGGAAATCCATCTGAGTTATGGTAAGATAACAATTAGTAGATTTGCATCATCGAAGAACTGGAGGCACATTAACATGAGAAAGACAGACAGTACAGAGAAGTTAACAACGCTTATCAAGGCAGCAACTTCTCCATTTCACACAGCAGCGGCAATTGTAAAGGAGCTTCGGACAGCGGGCTTTGAGCCACTGGTCATGAATCGGCCATGGCAGCTGGAAGCAGGCGGAAAATATTATGTGGAGCAGTATGGTTCTGCTGTTGTTGCATTTACGGTTGGAGATCAGGTGCAGGCGGAAGGATTCAGGATTGCGGCAGCGCATACAGATTTTCCGGGGCTCAGGGTGAAGCAGCAGGCGGAGATTTTAAGAGAGACCTATGCGCAGCTGAATGTGGAAGTATATGGAGGTGCGATTCTTAATACCTGGTTGGACAGACCGTTGTCTGCTGCCGGACGGGTGGCACTGAAAAGTGATGATGTGTTTCATCCGCAGATGCGTCTGGTAGATTTGAAGCGGCCGGTATTTATCATTCCCAATCTGGCGATTCATCTGAACCGAGATGTGAATAAAGGAGTGGAACTGAATCGTCAGAAAGACATGCTTCCTTTGGCTGGTATGGGTGGAGAAGTGGTATCCAGAGATTTTTTCAGAGAATTACTGGCGAAGGAGCTGCATGTGCAGCCAGAAGAGATCCTGGATTATGAGATGGGACTGTATAATGCAGATCAGCCGGAATATGTGGGGATTCATGAAGAATTTTTAAGTGCGCCGCGGATCGATAATCTGTCAGGTGTACAGGCAATCCTCACCGGTATCACGGAAGGAAGCCGGGAAGGCGGCATCAATGTGGCGGCATTTTTTGATCATGAGGAAGTGGGAAGCCGTACGAAGCAGGGGGCAGGCTCCATGTTTTTATCCATGGTACTGGAGCAGATCAGCATCGGTCTTGGACAGGAGCGTCTGCAATTCCTTCATTATCTGGCTGACAGCATGTTTCTGTCAGTGGATGTGGGACATGCATATCATCCTAATTATGGGGAGAAGATGGATCCTACCAACCACAGCATTCTGAACCGGGGATTCTGTATCAAGGAAGCCAGCAGCCAGTCTTATGCTACGGACAGTCAGGCTATTGCAGTGATCGAACAGATCTGCAGACAGGAAGAGATTCCTTACAGTAAGTTTTTCAATCGCTCAGACGGAAGCTGCGGAAGCACCCTTGGTTCTATTGCCTCCAGTATGGTGCCGGTGCCGACGGTAGATGTGGGGGTTCCGATCCTTGCCATGCATTCTGCGCGGGAGCTGATGGGCAGACGGGACGAGCAGGCTCTTTCAGATATGATCCGCGCTTACTATACGTTGTAAAATGAAATGTTTATAGAATGATCCTTACAGCAAAATCAGTGCCTTCCATGAAAAACTGATATTGTCCTTGTTGACTTTCTACATAGTAAATGATGCTTTTAACACCTAGTCCGTGCCCTGACCTCCTGGTGACAGGAATCCCATCTGAAAAAACAGGCGGTACAGGAGCCGGATTTTTTTCCAGCAGCATCAGATGATTCATTTTTTCAAAAATATGCAGTTCAATGCGTCTGTTTTCCTGAGAGAGATCTTTTACCGCATTCATGGCATTTTCCAGAATATTAGACAGGATTGCACAGAAGATCATCTCTGAACAGGGAAGATCTTTGGGTGCGGCGACCTGTGCATGAAATGCAATTCCAAGCTCCTGCAGTCGGGAACTGTATATGGACAGAATCGAATTGAGCAGTTCATTTTGTGAAAATGTGCTGATGATGGTATTTTCATAAGTCTGGTGTATCTGCTGGATATAGTCCAGAGCTTTGTCAGTCTCCTGGTTCTGCACATAGGTCTGTAAAATCATTAAATGGTGCCGCATATCATGCCGCAGGATCGACATATTGTGTTCACTTTTTTTTGCCTGCTCAATCTCGGAACGCAGCGAACGAAGCTGCATGTTGATCAGTTCATTGTACTGTTCAGTCCGGCTCTTCAATTCATATTCTCGAAAATAAATGAGCAGAAACAGAAGATAGGCCAGGCAAAGGGCGAAACCCATGAATTCGGATACGACCTTGCTGCCGGAATACAGCAGGGTTGAAAATTTGGTTGTTGCATAATCAAACAAGTAATAGACAAAAGGCATACTGCAGATAATGATTAGTTCCCGGTCAGATTTCTCGAAGAGCAGGGCGGTGGTCGGACACAGATATCTGCACAGCAGGAAAAATACGATAAGTGTTACCAGGATTCTGCAGAGGTAATAGCACCATTCCTCATGAGTGAGAGTGAGTACAAAGATTCCGGCCCAGTTGCTGTATTGACAGCAAAGGTAAGCCGTCAGAATGGAAGTCAGTGACTGAAGCCAGCGGAATTTGTAGTAAAATACCAGGATCAACAACAAAGGCAGATGTACAACAAACGGATAGATTTCATCGGAAAATTCTGTGCCGATCAAGAAAATGCTGATTAGACACAGAAGTCCGGAAGCAAGTGCCGACAGCAGCAGGATTCCGATATTTTTCCAATTTCGATTCACTCCTAAAAAAAATGCCGACAAAAAGACGCCGAACAGTAAGGTGGTGAGATGGTGGGTATAAAACAATATCTGAAGTAACATGAAAAAATCCTCTCATCATTAGATAATAAGACTATTATAGAAGATATAACAGATTAACGCAAATGGTTTGCAGACTATTTGATGGTAAGAATCGGTTGCATATGTGACAATCTTGTGGTAATATTATCTGGTATTAAAAACTACGAAAGAACGTTTTTGAATCTTTTTAGATAAATGATAAGAGATGAAAAGGAAAGGACCGGATCATATGATAAATTACAGGATCGTTGTTGACAGTTGTGGGGAATTTACAGAGGATATGAAAAAGAATCCTCATTTTGTACATGCGGCATTGCATCTTTCTATAGATGGGGAACAGTTTGTGGATGATGAGACATTTGATCGTCTTGACTTTCTGGCGAAGATGAAGGAGAGTCCAAACTGTCCGAAGTCCAGCTGTCCGTCACCGGAAGTGTACAGAGCGGCATTTGACTGTGGGGCAGAGCATCTCTATGCGATCACGCTGTCCGCAGAACTGAGTGGTTCTTACAACAGTGCAGTGCTTGGCATGAACCTTTTTCTGGAGAATCATCCAGATGCAAAAGTGCATGTATTTAATTCCTGCTCGGCATCTGTGGGAGAGACGCTGATTGCAAAGAAGATCGCTGAGTACGAAGAGGCGGGTCTTGATTTTGAAGCAATTATTGAGAAGGTGGATGACTTCATCCTTCATATGCATACGTATTTTGTGCTGGAGAGCCTGGATAACTTAAGAAAGAACGGACGTCTCAGCGCAGTGAAAGCACTGGTGGCTACTGCATTGAATATTAAGCCGGTTATGGGAGCTACTGATCAGGGTGTGATCATTCAGCTCGGTCAGGCAAGAGGCATGCAGAAAGCACTCCGTCTGATGGCAGAGACAATAACAGCAGAGCTGGAGCATCCGGAAGAGAAGGTGCTGGGACTGGTTCACTGCAATAATCCGGAACGTGCGGAATATGTGAAACAGGAATTAATGAAGCTTGTAAAAGTAAAAGATATTATTGTGCTGGAGAGTTCCGGAGTCAGCACACTTTATGCGGCACAGGGCGGAATTATTATTGCGGTTTAGGAAAAATGTGATATACTTATTCTATTAAGCGTTGTGAGGTGCAGCGCGAGAAACAGCAAGGAGAACGTTTCATGAGTCAGGAAAAAGTAGATCGTTATAAAGAGCAGAAAAAGAATCGCAAGGCTATTTTAGCAAAGAAAAAAAGAAATGTATTTCTTACAAAATGTGGCTGCGGCCTGGTCGTTGTATTGCTGGCAGCATGGCTTGGATATTCAGCAGTGGATTCCTATTATGCCAAGGCAAACAGCGAGACTGTATATGCAGATGTGACAGCACTGGATGAGTATACCAGCGCATTAGCATCAGAGTAGATCGTAGGAATAAGGGGCTGTTTTCCTGAAAAAAGGAAAGCAGCCTTTTTGTGTCAAATTCAGTCTTGACCCTGAAGCAGGGTTTAACGATATAATAAAGAAACAGCAAAGAGAGGATAGAGATATGATACAGACTGGAACGAAAAAACTGACATTGGCGGCAATGTTTTTTGCCATTGGTATAATTCTTCCGTTTTTTATCGGGCAGATTCCGTTGATTGGACAGATGCTTCTTCCGATGCATATCCCGGTCCTGCTGTGCGGATTGATCGTTGGCTGGCAGTATGGCCTGGCAGCAGGTTTCTTCCTTCCACTGGTACGTGGTATGCTCTTTGGAATGCCGGCACTTTTTCCTAATGGAATCGGCATGGCATTTGAGATGGCAACGTATGGATTGGTGATCGGATATCTGTACAGTCATTCCCGTTGGCAATGTATCAAATCCCTGTACCGTTGTCTTATTGTGGCAATGATCGCCGGAAGACTGGTCTGGGGAGCAGTACGTGTGGTACTTCTTGGCGTGAGTGGTATCGCATTTTCATGGGAACTGTTTATGGCAGGCGCGCTGATCAATGCCATTCCGGGTATTGTGCTGCAGCTGATCCTGATCCCGATGATCATGGTAGCTTTGAACAAAGCGAAGATTGTTCCCTTTAAGAAGAATGAGCATGTGCGTCAGAACGTATAGGAGGCAGAGAAACGTATGAAGGAGATCGCGGCGGCGATTATAACAGAGACAGGTAAATTAGAGGCGAAAAAAGATCATCTGCTGATTGCCATTGATGGGCGCTGTGGCTCTGGAAAATCCACATTGGGAGCATATCTTCAGCAGAAAATGCATGGTAATCTGCTGCATATGGATGATTTTTATCTGCGGCCGGAACAGCGGACGCCTAAGCGGCGGGAAGAACCTGGAGGAAATGTAGATTGGGAACGGTTCCTGGAAGAAGTACTGCTGCCTCTTCATAAAGGAACGAAATTTACGTATCGACCATTTAACTGTCGGAAATGGGAACTGGATCAGCCGGTGGAGGTGGAAGCAAGGAAGATCAATATTGTGGAAGGGTCTTATTCTTGTCATCCAGAGTTATATGACTACTATGATCTTCATGTGTTTCTGACTGTTGATCCGAAAGAACAGATGTACCGGATTCAGAATCGGCTGGGAAAAATGACCTGTGCGGAGACCTTTCGGACAAAATGGATTCCTATGGAAGAGAATTATTTTTCAAAGATGCAGGTACGGGAGCGCTGTGAGCTATGTTTTGACACTACCCATGCAAAGCGCGTGGATGGACAGCAGGAGGAGAGATAATGAAAACATTATATCTGGAATGTTACTCCGGTATCAGCGGAGATATGACAGTGGCGGCTCTGTTGGATCTGGGGGCAGATGAGCAGGTATTACGACATGCTCTTGCAAGCCTGCCGGTGAAGGGCTTTGACATTAAGATCAGCCGGGTGAAAAAATCTGGGCTGGATGTGTGCGATTTTGATGTGTTGCTGGATGAAGAGCATGAGAATCATGACCATGATATGGCATATCTGCATGGAGATGATCATATGGAACATGTGCATACACACACGCATGGTGGTGGAGAACATATGCATCCGCACATTCATCGTGGTATGAAAGAGATCCGTGAGATCCTGACACAGGCAGACCTGACACCGCGGGCTTATGAGACGGCCCTTCGCATTTTCACAGTGCTTGGAGAAGCGGAGGCGAAGGCTCATGGAACCACGCTGGAGCAGGTGCACTTTCATGAGGTGGGAGCTGTGGATTCTATCGTGGATATCGTATCCGTAGCAGTCTGCCTTGATAATCTGAATATTGATAACGTGATCGTTCCAGTACTGTATGAAGGCGGTGGAACCATTCATTGTCAGCATGGCATCCTTCCGGTACCGGTACCGGCGGTATCCAATATTGTGGCTGCTCACGGAATCCGTCTGGCACTGACCGGCGAGAATGGAGAGTATGTAACACCAACCGGGGCAGCGATCGTGGCAGCTGTCCGGACATCTGATAAGCTGCCGGAGAGCTTTGTGATGGAAAAGATTGGTCTTGGCGGAGGAAAGCGGGAATATAAACGACCAGGAATCCTGCGGGCGATTCTGATTTGTGAAGAGGAGAAGGAGCAGGAGAAGATCTGGAAGCTGGAGAGCAATATAGATGACTGTACCGGAGAAAATCTGGGTTATGTAATGGAACGGCTGATGGAAGCCGGAGCCAGAGATGTACATTACAGTGCAGTATATATGAAGAAAAATCGTCCGGCATGGCAGCTTAATGTAATCTGCACAGAGGAGAGCATTCCGAAGCTGGAGCAGATTATTTTTGAGGAGACGACCACCATTGGTATTCGTAAAAACCGCGTGGAGAGAAGCGTGTTAAAGAGAACTTTTGACACTGTGCAGATTTCTGAGGGAGAGGCAAAAGTAAAATTATGTCAGGTGCCTGGCAGAGATGGTGTAAAGTCAATACAGCGCTGTTATCCAGAATATGAAAGCGTTGTACAGTTATGTCGGGCAAGCGGAAAGTCTTATCAGGAGATCTATCAGGAGATTGTCGCCGTCTGGCATGAAGAAAATAGATGGTAGATGAAATCTGTGAATAGACATGACCTGGGAGGTGGTGACAGAATGAGTGGAAAAATTTATTCACATATTGATAAGATTCCTTCGGGCAGTGCGTCCAGGAAGGTGACAGAAGGATGCCTGGTACTGGAAGGCGGCGCATTTCGCGGTCTGTACAGTCAGGGGTTCATGGATGCCATGATGAAAGCAGGCATCAATATGCAGTGTACCATTGGCGTATCAGCAGGAGCTATGGCCGGGATGAATTATGTGGCTGGTCAGATTGGCCGGTCTGCCAGAGTGAACCTGAGATATCGCCATGACAGCCGTTATGTGGGAATCCAGGCGGTTCGCCACAACAAAGGACTGATCGGATTTGATTTTGTGTTCGATGGTCTTAAAGAATCCGATCCATTTGATGGAAAACGGTTCTTTGAGCCGGAACGGAGGTTTGTGGCAGTGGCAACGAACTGCCTGACCGGAGAGACTGAATATTTTGAAAAAGGTCATTGCACCAATATCTTTCACGCAATCCGTGCATCGGCATCCATGCCATATATTTCCAAGATGGTGGACATCGATGGCAAGCCTTATCTGGATGGTGGATGCAGCTGTAAGATTCCTTATCAGTGGGCAATCGACCAGGGGTTTGAGAAAATCGTGGTGATCAAGACTCGTCATGCAGATTATAGAAAAAATCTGAAGAAAGCCTCAGAGACCTCTCTGGCACATCGGATCTATCACACTCATCCCGAGTTTGCCCACGTGCTGGAGCAGAGTGATGCGGCCTACAATCACCAGTGTGATGAACTGGAACAGCTGGCAAAAGAAGGACGGATCTATCTTGTCAGCCCGTCTGTACCTATGAGGATCAGCCGTCTGGAAAAAGATATGGAAAAGCTGGGGCATCTCTATGCCAGAGGCTATAAAGATGCCAAAGACCAGATGGAGCAGCTGAAAGCATATCTGGGAATGAAATAAAAGCCTGTATATGCAACAGCCCGTGAGGTCAGCATAAAAGCTCGTATGACGTGTATCGGACAGAAATGCACTGACGTACTGCCTGAACACGTACACATACTGTGTTCGTGTCAGTCAATACGCCACCACATTCCAGTCCGCTCCAAGTCATACAGCGCAGTTTATTGCTGACCTCACGGGCTGTTGTAGTTCGTGATAGTTTATTCTATCGCCCGGGGCTGCTGCAGGTTATGAGAGCTTTTGTTTCATACACAGATCCTTTGATCACATTTTATGTCATATGTACCTTGTATTTTATAGAAGTATCTGCTAAGATAAATACAACAATCTCTTGTATCGAATTTCTAAGCGATTTTCCGCGAAAATATCATGAGAGAACGGACTTTGATAATTGAATAAAGGCTTTACGCTATGGTATAATATTGCCTGAAAGGGCGGTGAAATATATGAGAGGTGAAGAGTACAATATGCCGACAGATATTCAGTTTAAGGATGATCTGAGAAAAGAAGAGATACGGATTGAAAATGAACTTGAGCTGCTTGAAAACAAAGAATATGATAAGTTAAAGAAAAAACTTGAACGTGACCTGAAACGGGTACGTGAGAGTCTTCAGGACTGATTAGTAACTAAATAATCAAACCTAAGGTGTGAGGTCTTTATTGAGAAATTAAAGAGCTTATGCTTTTATACAATGGAGAAGGCGATGATTAATTTACATTTTGGGAAAAATTACAGGGAAGTGAATCCGGAAGAACAAGGGATGAGTGGACGGAAGCCGAAGCCGGAGAGAAAACATCGGTTTCAGAAGACTAAAAAGGCAGGACTAGTCGTGCTAGGAATTGTTCTGGTGTTGTTGCTTGCGAATTCCTGCTGGTTTACGATTAAGGAGGAAGAACAGGCGGTCGTCTGCACATTTGGAACACCGAAGGCAGTGACAGATCCGGGACTTCATTTTAAGATTCCCCTGATCCAGACAGTGACAAAGGTAAATACTACAATTCAGGGAATCGCTGTCGGATATGATTCGGACGAGGAATATACAGATGAGGCGATGATGATCACTTCAGACTATAATTTTATTCAGGTAGATTTTTATGCAGAATATAGGATTTCAGATCCGGTGAAAGCGTTATATGCATCGGAAGATCCGGTTGATGTTCTGGACAATATTGCTCAGAACTGTATCCGTACTACGATTGGTTCGTATAATGTAGATGCAGTATTGACAACTGGAAAGAATGAGATTCAGGCAAATATTAAGCAGATGATCATGGATAAACTGGAAAAATATGACATTGGTATCCAACTGGTCAGCATATCCATACAAGATGCACAGCCCCCTACAACAGAGGTTATGACAGCATTCAAAGCAGTTGAAACAGCCAAGCAGGGAAAAGAAACGGCTTTGAATAATGCAAATAAGTACCGGAATGAGCAGATCCCTCAGGCAAAGGCAGAGGCTGACAAGATTCTGCAGGATGCAGAGGCACAGAAAGAGAGTCGTATTAACGAGGCAGAGGGACAGGCATCCAGATTTAATTCCATGTATGAGGAATATATCAAATATCCATCAATCACAAAACAAAGAATGTTTTATGAAACCATGGAAGATATTCTGCCTGATATGAAGGTTATCATTGAAGGAGCAAATGGAAGCCAGATTCAGCAGCTTCTTCCGCTGGATTCTTTTAATACAGCAGAAGCTACGGAGGAATGATCAGATGGATAAAGAAAAGAAAAAGTTTGGTATTTTTAAATATATTTTGGTTCTGGCGGTTCTGGTCATCCTTAGCAATAGTCTGGTAATTTGCAGAGAAGATGAGTATAAGCTGGTTCGGCAGTTTGGAAAAGTGCAGCGTGTGATCAGTACATCGGGATTATCTTTTAAAATTCCATTGATTCAGTCGACAGACACGGTACCGAAGGAATTACTGCTTTATGATCTGCCGGCATCAGATGTTATTTCATCCGATAAAAAATCGATGATCGTGGACAGCTATGTACTCTGGAAAGTGACGGATCCGCTGAAATTCACACAGACACTGGCCAATTCTATCTATAATGCTGAGAACAGGATCAATGCACTGGTATACAATGCGACTAAGAATACAGTATCCAGCATGACTCAGGACGAAGTGATCAAGAGCAGAGATGGAAAAATGACAGTCACCACCGCAGGAACAGAATCTGATGTGGAATCCAATGATCTGGTGCTGGAGGAAAAAATAGAAGAAGTGGCCATAAAATCTCTCACAGAAGAAATAATGGAGCAGCTGGGAGATTATGAACAGTATGGAATTGATATTCTGGCTGTGGAAGTGAAAAAACTGGATCTGCCGGATGACAATAAACAGGCTGTTTATACACGAATGATCTCGGAACGTGAAAATATAGCAGCCCAGTATACAGCAGAAGGAGCGTCTCAGGCTCAGATTATACAGAATACAACTGACAAAGAAGTGTCGATCATGCTGTCGGAGGCGAATGCACAAGCAGAACAGACCATCGCAGAAGGCGAGGCAGAATATATGAAAATTTTGTCTGATGCCTATGCGGATGACAGCAGAAGTGAATTCTATTCTTTTGTGCGCAGCCTGGATGCTGCCAAAGAAAGTCTGAAAAACAGCAAAGATAAGACACTGATCCTTCCAGCAGATTCACCAATCGCAAGAATCTTTACCGGAAAGTAACAGTAGAAGAATAAAAAAAGAGCTGCCTGTGGAAATATTCCATAGACAGCTCTTTATCACAAGACTATTTATTTCTCATTCTCATTTTTCTTAGCTTCCATCAGCTTCATTGCACGAACCTTCAGCGGCAGTCCGAACAGTGTGATGAATCCACTTGCATCGTGATGATCATACATATCACCAGTTGTGAAGGAAGCCAGGGATTCGTTGTAGAGGCTATATGGAGAAGTGGTTCCGGCTTTGATGATATTTCCTTTGTAAAGCTTGAATTTTACTTCACCGGTCACATATTCCTGAGTGCTTGCTACGAATGCGCGGATAGCGTCACACAGCGGAGTGAACCATTTTCCTTCGTATACAACCTGGGACATTTTGTTGCCCATGTCTTTCTTGGCTTCCATGGTAGCGCGGTCAAGAACCAGCTCTTCCAGCTGTTTGTGAGCTTCCATCAGGATGGTTCCGCCAGGAGTCTCATATACTCCACGGGATTTCATACCAACTACACGGTTTTCGACGATATCTACAATACCGATACCATGTTTTCCGCCAAGCTTGTTCAGCTCTCTGATCACATCAGCAACTTTCATCTTTTTGCCATTTACAGAAGTCGGAACTCCTTTTTCAAAGGTCATAGTCACGTACTCAGCCTGATCCGGTGCTTTTTCCGGAGTAACGCCAAGAACCAGCATATGATCGTAGTTCGGCTCATTTGCCGGATCCTCAAGCTCCAGGCCTTCATGGCTGATGTGCCACAAGTTGCGGTCACGGCTGTAGCTGTGGCTGTGGTCAAACGGAAGGTCGATGCCATGTTTCTTGCAGTACTCAATCTCGTCATCACGGGACTGCATGGTCCATACATCAGTCATTCTCCACGGAGCGATGATCTTCAGGTCAGGAGCCAGAGCTTTGATCGCCAGCTCAAAACGGATCTGGTCATTACCTTTACCGGTAGCACCGTGACAGATAGCGGAAGCACCTTCTTTTCTTGCAATCTCAACCAGCTTCTTAGCAATAACCGGACGAGCCATGGAAGTTCCCAGAAGGTATTTGTTCTCATATACAGCACCAGCCTGTACACACGGCATGATGTAATCTTCTGCAAATTCATCAACAATATCTTCAATATATAATTTTGCTGCGCCGGAAGCTTTTGCACGCTCTTCCAGACCGTCCAGCTCGTTACCCTGTCCGCAGTCTACGCAGCAGCAGATAACGTCATAACCGAAATGCTCTTTGAGCCATGGAATAATAGCAGTGGTATCCAGTCCACCTGAATAGGCAAGAACTACTTTTTCTTTCATATTAAAAATCCTCCTAATGTAACGTGGTTTCACTGAAAATAAATATACAACATCCGGCAGGAAACTGCAAGCGAAAAAATATACATGATAACAACAAAATATACATTAAAATTGAATATAATGCATAAATATAGAAAATAAATGAATTTTATATGTATAAAGATGCAGAAAAATATAGAAAGGTACTTGCAAACTCAACCAAAGAGGTTTACAATATTTCCATTCGACAGAAAAATAGTGAAATTTGTGAGGTAGAGAGTATGATAAAAGCAGGTATTATCGGAGCAACCGGTTACGCAGGAGCAGAGCTGGTCAGACTTCTTCTCGGACATAAAGAGGTAGAGATCAAATGGTATGGATCCAGAAGCTATGTGGATCAGGCGTATGCATCCGTCTATCAGAATATGTTCCAACTGGTAGATGAAAAATGTCTGGATGACAATATGGAAGCTATGGCAGATCAGGTGGATGTGATCTTTACTGCAACTCCTCAGGGACTGTGTGCATCCCTGGTCAATGAGAATATATTAAATAAGGTAAAGATCATCGACCTGAGTGCGGATTTCCGTATTAAAGATGTCAATGTCTATGAGAAATGGTATGGCATTGAGCATAAAGCACCCCAGTATATTGAAGAAGCAGTGTATGGACTTTGTGAAGTCAACAGAGAGAAGATCAAACAGGCAAGGATTATTGCTAATCCAGGCTGCTATCCGACCTGCAGCTTCCTCTCTATCTATCCTTGCGTGAAGGAAGGACTGATCGATCCAAACACCATCATCATTGATGCCAAATCCGGTACTTCCGGAGCAGGAAGAGGAGCCAAGGTTGATAATCTGTTCTGTGAGGTCAATGAAAATATCAAAGCCTACGGTGTGGCCGGACACAGACATACACCAGAGATCGAAGAGCAGTTAAGTTATGCGGCAGGAGAGCCGGTACTGATCAATTTCACCCCGCATCTGGTGCCTATGCAGAGAGGTATCCTGGTAACTGCTTATGCATCTCTCAAAAAAGATGTGACATATGAAGAAGTAAAAGCAGTTTATGATAAATATTATGACAAAGAGTATTTTGTTCGTGTACTTAACAAAGATGTATGCCCGCAGACCCGTTGGGTAGAAGGAAGCAACTTCGTGGATGTGAACTTCAAGATCGACCCGAGAACAAAGCGGATCATTATGATGGGTGCCATGGATAATCTGGTAAAAGGTGCAGCCGGACAGGCAGTACAGAATATGAATCTGTTATTTGGATTAGATGAGAAGACAGGTCTTCAGATGGCGCCGCTGTTCCCGTAAGTGTCTGAGATATTTACGGAAATAGACGATAAGACAAGGAGGAAACACCATGGATATCCGGGTGATGAAAAGTGAAGATTATGACAAGCTCTATGAGTTGTGGATGACGATCAAGGGGTTTGGCATCCGAAGTATCGATGATTCCCGGGAGGGTGTGACCAGATTTCTGAAACGGAATCCCACCACCAGTATTACTGCCTGGGACGGGGATACACTGATCGGTGCGATCCTGTGCGGACATGACGGAAGAAGAGGATGTCTCTATCATGTGTGTGTGCGGAAAGGATACCGACGTCAGGGCGTAGGTAAGTCCATGGTCGTGGCATGTATGGAAGCTCTGCGGAAAGAGCAGATCAACAAAGTTTCACTGATCGCATTTACCAAAAACGATATTGGAAATGCATTCTGGAACAAGATCGGCTGGACAGAGCGGGAAGATCTGAATTATTATGATTTTACGTTAAATGAGAAAAATATTACTGCATTTATTGAGGAGGACTGAGGATGAAGATCATTACAGGCGGTGTGACCGCAGCAAAAGGATTTGAGGCAGCTTCGGTAGAAGCCCGCATCAAATATCAGAACCGTAAGGATATGGCGCTGGTGTACAGTCAGGTTCCCTGTGTGGCAGCGGGAACATTTACTACCAATGTGGTAAAAGCAGCTCCGGTTAAATGGGATCAGGAAGTGGTCTATCATTCTGAATCCGCACAGGCAGTGATCATCAATTCCGGTATCGCCAATGCCTGCACAGGTGCGGAAGGATACGGATATTGTAAGCAGACCGCTGAGGCGGCAGCGAAAGCCCTGAATGTACCGGAGAGTTCCGTGCTGGTAGCATCCACCGGAGTGATCGGTATGCAGCTTCCCATGGATCGGATCGCAGCGGGTGTGGAACTGCTGGCAAAGGGAAAAGAGGATACCGAAGAGGCAGGTCTTGATGCAGCAAAAGCTATCATGACCACCGATACCAAACCGAAATATGTGGGTGTGGAGATTGAGATTGGCGGTAAGACCGTGACCATCGGCGGTATGTGTAAAGGCTCTGGCATGATCCATCCGAATATGTGTACCATGCTTGGATTTGTGACCACCGATGCAGCAATCACCAAGGAGCTTCTGCAGAAAGCACTGTCCGATGATGTGAAAGATACCTACAATATGGTGTCGGTGGATGGAGATACTTCTACTAATGATACAGTACTTTTGCTGGCAAATGGAATGGCGGGTAATCCGGTCATCGACAAAGAAGACAGTCCGGAATATACAGAATTTAAGAAAGCACTGAATTATGTAAATACAGAGCTGGCGAAGAAGATCGCCGGAGATGGAGAAGGAGCAACCTGTCTGTTTGAGGTAAAGGTGATGGGAGCCGAGAGCAAGGAACAGGCCGTGACCTTGAGCCAGTCCGTCGTGATGTCCACCCTTACCAAGGCAGCCATCTACGGACATGATGCCAACTGGGGGCGGATCCTGTGTGCCATGGGATATTCCGGAGCACAGTTTGATCCGGAGAAAGTGGATCTGTATTTTGAGAGTAAAGCAGGGAAGCTGAAGATCATCGAGAATGGTGTGTCCACGGGATACAGTGAGGACGAGGCAACAAAGATCCTTTCCGAGGACTATGTGACGGCCATTGCAGACGTGAAGATGGGAACGGCCACTGCCACCGCATGGGGCTGTGATCTGACCCATGAATATGTAAATATCAACGCAGATTACAGAAGCTAAGGTGGAAAAACCTGTATTTACAGGGAAGAGGAGTGGAAAAATGAGAAAAGATGATGAAAAATATCTGGAGAAAGCGGCCGTCCTGGTGGAGGCCCTTCCCTATATTCAGAAATTTAACCGGAAAGTGATCGTTGTAAAATACGGCGGAAGCGCCATGGTAGATGAACAGCTGAAGAAAAGTGTGATCAGTGATGTGACCCTTCTGAAGCTGGTTGGATTCAAGCCGATCATCGTACATGGAGGCGGCAAGGAGATCAGTAAATGGGTCGGCAAAGTCGGTAAGGAAGCACAGTTTATCAATGGATTGCGTGTGACTGATGAAGAGACCATGGAGATCGCGGAGATGGTTCTGGGTCGTGTAAACAAGAGCCTGGTCACTATGGTGGAAGAGCTGGGAGTCAAGGCAGTCGGCATCAGCGGTAAAGACGGCGGCCTTCTGAAAGTAAAGAAAAAGTATGCAGACGGCAAGGATATCGGTTATGTAGGCGAGATCACAGATGTAGATCCCAATATTCTCTATGACCTGATGGAGAAGGATTTCCTTCCGATCATCTGTCCGGTCGGACTGGATGACGAATTTAATACCTACAATATCAATGCAGATGATGCAGCCTGCGCCATTGCCCGTGCAGTAGGTGCCAACAAGCTGGCATTTCTGACTGACATTGAAGGCCTGTACAGAGATTTTGAAGATAAGAGTTCCCTGATCTCTGAGATCAAGGTTAAGGAAGCAAAAGAACTGATCGCCGGAGGAACCATAGGCGGAGGAATGCTGCCGAAGTTGTCCAATTGTATTGATGCCATTGAGGCAGGTGTATCCAGAGTTCATATTATTGACGGCCGGATTCCCCACAGTATTCTGATGGAGATCTTCTCTGACCGTGGTGTTGGAACCGCTATTCTGGGAGATACGGAGGAAAAATATTATCATGAGTAATCCATATATTGAAGAAGCCGAGGACGCGATCCTCCATACATATAATCGCTATCAGATTGTTCTGGATAAAGGTGAGGGCATGTATCTTTACGACGTCAATGGAAAAGAATATCTGGATTTTGCAGCAGGTATTGCAGTGCAGTCTCTGGGCTACAACAACAAGGAGTATACCCAGGCACTGAAAGACCAGATTGACAAGCTGACCCATATTTCCAACCTCTATTATTCTGTTCCTATGGCAGAAGCGGCTGAGAAAGTAAAGAAAGCCAGTGGTATGGAGAAAGTATTTTTTACCAACAGCGGCACAGAAGCGATCGAAGGTGCACTGAAGGTTGCCAGAAAATATTCCTATGCAAAATACGGCGAGAACCGTTATGAGATCATTGCCATGAATCATTCATTCCATGGAAGAAGTATGGGGGCTCTGTCTGTGACTGGCAATGAAAAATACAGAAAACCCTTTGAACCGTTGATCGGCGGTGTGCGTTTTGCAGATTACAATGATCTGGAAAGTGTAAAAAGTCAGTTGACAGATAAGACCTGTGGTATTATTCTGGAAACCGTGCAGGGTGAGGGCGGTATCTATCCGGCAACCGAAGAATTTTTAAAAGGAGTCCAGGCACTTTGTGAAGAACATGATCTGGTATTGATCCTGGATGAGATTCAGTGTGGTATGGGACGAACTGGTTCCATGTTCGCATGGCAGGAGTACGGTGTGATGCCGGATGTGATGACCTGTGCAAAAGCACTGGGCTGTGGAGTGCCGGTGGGCGCATTTGTACTTGGTAAAAAAGTGGCAGAGACTTCTCTGGCACCTGGAGATCACGGAACTACTTATGGAGGCAACCCGTTCGTATGCGCAGCGGTCAGCAAGGTATTTGATCTCTATGAAAAAGAACAGATTGTGGATCATGTACAGAAGGTCGGTGCATATCTGGAAGAAAAATTGAATGCCCTTGTGGATAAGTATGATTTCCTGAAAGAACGCAGAGGAAAAGGTCTGATCCAGGGACTGGAAGTGGAAGGAAGACCGGTGGGAGAGATTGTGAACCGAGCACTGGAGCATGGACTGATCGTCATCACCGCAGGAAGCAACGTGCTTCGTTTTGTTCCGCCGCTTGTGATCACCAATGCAGATGTAGATGAGATGATTAAGAAACTAGAAAGTTGTTTTTAGTGAAGAAAGAGGAATAAATGAAATCAACAGTTCAGAAAATACTGGCAGTGCTGGTAGTTGTATTACTGGTGGCAGAGATTATTCATGCCAGTAAACTGAATCAGAAAGACAGTGTGACACTGGCGGAGAAGCGTCCGCTGCTGATCTGGTATACAGATCCGGATATACAGGAATATATGCAGCAAAGTGCAGAAGCGGCGGCTGCCCAGTATGGGGTTCAGGTGGAGACGGAGCTGGTATCGGAAGTAGACTACATTGAAAATATCAGTGAACGTTCTGTGGCAGAGACCATGACAGGACCAGATCTCTACGTGCTTGGCAGTTCTCAGATGGAGAAGGCTGCTCTGGCAGGTCTGACCGATCAGCTGGACGACAAACAGATGGCGGACACCTATTCAGAAAAGGCGGTCCATGCAGTAACCTATGCTGGAAAAGTCATGGCATATCCGTTCTATGTGGAGACCAGTGTACTTCTCTATAACCGGTATTATGCAGATGAGGCTCCAGCTACTATTGATGCGATCCTGGACTATTCAGAAAATTATGAAGCCAGCGAAGTGACAGCCAAAGTTGAGAATATGTTTGAGTGGAACGTGGCTGACGTGATTGAAAACTATATGTTTCTGGGTGGCTATACAGATCTTGGCGGAGAGGACGGAGATGACAAGAGTCAGGTATCCATGGATGTTGATAAAGCTGTGGAATGCATGATGTATTATCAGAGTCTCAACAGCTTCTTCGCATTGGATGCGGATACCATCACCTCTGATGAAATCATTCAGAATTTTATTGATGGTAAGACTGTATTTGCCATTGCCAATGCAAGTATGATCGGAAAGCTGGATGAAGCCATTGCAAATGGTGAGATTCCGGAGTATCCAACGGAACGCACAGTAACCGATGAAAACGGAGAAGAACAGACCGAAGAACTGAACTTTGATCCATTTTATGCAGCAGCACCGCTGCCGGATCTGACCAATGATCTGGAGACAGGAGGATTGTCTGTGACCAATGCAATTGCAGTGAATCCCTATTCTGTAAACCGTGATGCAGCTGCAGCCATAGCCCGTTATCTGACGGAGAAAAATGTTGGCAGTCTCTACGAGATGACCAGCAAGATTCCGGCATGTCAGTCTCTGGCAGAAGCCCCTACTCCGGCATGGGATGCGGTATGTGAGGCTTATGACAAGGCTGCAGAGGTTCCAAAGATCATGGAACTGTCTGATATGTGGCTTCATCTGGAAGCAACCATGGCAGATATCTGGCGAGGGGAAGACGCAGCGACCCAGATGCAGGCATTTTCAGATCTTATGACAGAGCGGTTGAACTAAAGATATCAGAATAAGATTCCAATCCTGTGGAAATACTTACCGAAAAGGAGGTTTTCACATGATTGGAATTTTTGTTGCCCTTTTATCGGGTGCACTGATGAGCATTCAGGGTGTATTTAATACAGAAGTGACCAGGCAGAGCAGCGTATGGGTGTCCGCATCCTGGGTGCAGTTTTCTGCTCTCGTTACCTGCCTGGTGATATGGGGAATCTTTGACCGGAAAAATCTGATGCTGATCACCAGAGTCTCGCCTGTGTACATGCTGCTTGGCGGTGTGATCGGCGCATTTATCACATATACAGTGATTCAGGGAATGTCGGCACTGGGACCGGCAAAGGCAACGATGCTGATCGTGATTGCCCAGCTGACGATCTCCTGGCTCATTGAGCTTTGCGGGATGTTCGGGGTAGAAAAAGCGGATTTTTCCATGCGAAAACTTATGGGACTCCTGGTGGCGATTGCAGGCGTAGTACTCTTTGAATGGGAATAAAGTTTGTGCTTGTGTTTCCGGCGCAAGTCCGATACAATAAGAAATGGATATGGACAGGACTTTTCTTCGGAAAAGGAGAAGGAAAGTTCGATGAAAAAATGGAAAATGATGGCATTGATCTGTGTGCTGTGCGGCAGCCTGTCTGGCTGCGGCCTGTCTTTTTGTGGAATTCCTCTGGGAAAAAGGGAACCGCTTACGTTTGTCTGTGGGGAGAAGAATGTGGAAATGCAGGCGGATGAAGAAGCGGATGGTGGAAAACTATCTGAGCAGGATGGTACAGAGGTGCAGATGACAGATGCATCGGAGACAGTCCGGGATGGGACCGCTTCTGCGGATACATCTGTCACGTCAACACAGTCAGATACCTCGTACTCCGATGGAAAAGTCAACATCAACACCGCCGGGCTGGAGGAACTGATGACATTGAAGGGCGTAGGTGAGAGCAGAGCAAGGGCCATCATAGAATATCGGGAACAACAAGGGGCTTTTGAGACACCGGAGGATATTATGAATATTTCCGGTATCAAGGAAGGCGTGTTTTCAAAGATAAAAGATCAGATTGCTGTGCGTTGAGGTGAGGAGTATGGGACAGAGAGTATTAGTAGTAGATGATGAAAAGCTGATCGTCAAAGGAATCCGGTTCAGTCTGGAGCAGGACAATATGGAAGTGGATTGTGCTTATGACGGAGAAGAGGCATTGGAAAAGCTCAGAGCAAATGAGTATGATATGGTGCTTCTTGATATTATGCTTCCCAAACTGACCGGCCTTGAAGTATGTCAGCAGCTCCGGGAATTTTCCAATGTGCCGGTGATCATGCTGACCGCCAAAGGCGATGATATGGACAAGATCATGGGTCTGGAGTATGGAGCAGACGATTATATTACCAAACCATTCAATATTCTGGAAGTAAAAGCGCGGATCAAAGCGATCATCCGCCGGACGAAGAAGAAAGAGCCGGAGAAGCAGCCAAGCCGCGTGGTGGAGAAGGGAGATCTTCACCTGGATTGTGACAGCCGCAGACTCTACATTGGTGGAAAAGAGATCAATCTGACAGCCAAGGAGTTTGATCTGCTGGAGCTGATGGCGCTGAACCCCAATAAAGTATACAGCAGAGACCATCTGCTCAATGCAGTATGGGGCTATGACTACCCGGGTGATGTAAGAACCGTTGATGTGCATATTCGTAGACTGCGCGAGAAGATCGAGAGCAATCCAAGCGAGCCGAAATATGTACATACTAAATGGGGAGTAGGATATTATTTCAATGCATAAGATAAAGTTTCAGGGAAAATTTTTCAAAAGTCTGAATTTTCGCATTATGCTTTTTCTTTTGCTCATGGGAACAGTTCCGGCGTTGATCATCGGCGGAGTATTTCTTATGTCCTATGAGCGGCAGGCCATGGCGCAGCTGAGCAATGATGTGAAAAATCAGTGTCAGATCCTGTCCACCCAGCTCAGGGACGGAGAGAATCTGCTGAAGACAGAAGATGAGGTGCTGCAGGGGGAACTGACCCAGCTGGCTTCTCTTTATGATGGAAGGATCATTATTATTGACCAGAATTTTCAGATCATCGAGGATACGTCGCAGCTGGAAGAAGGCCGGATTATGGTGGCAGAAGAAGTGGTGCGCTGCTTTAAGGGGGAGAATACCAGCCACTATGTGAGCGGTCGTTTTATTGAGATGACCGTTCCGATCATTGTGGAAAACAAGGATACTAAGACCGTGATTGGCGTGATCCTGGCAAGTGCTTCTACAGACGTGATCCATGTGCAGATGGAGGGACTGACAGCTTCTGTACAGATGTGGATCGTAGTAGTGATCATCTGTGCACTGGCGCTCTCGATCATTCTTGCCAACTGGCTGATACGTCCGCTGCAGCATATGAACCGGTCTATCGGAGGACTGGTAGAAGGATCACTGGATGGGGATCTGGATATCCATGATTGTACAGAGACGGAAAATATTTCTGATACATTCAATCTGATGCTTGCAAAGCTGAGGCTTGTGGAGGAATCCAGGCAGGAATTTGTATCCAACGTGTCCCATGAGCTGAAGACACCGCTGACTTCCATGAAGGTGCTGGCGGATTCTCTTCTCATGCAGGAAGAAGTGCCGAATGAATTATATCGGGAATTTATGCAGGATATTACGGAGGAGATCGACAGAGAGAATTCCATTATTTCGGATCTGCTGACTCTGGTAAAGATGGATCGAAAGACCCAGGAACTGAACATAGCAGTTACAGATGTGAACGAATTTATGGAGACGATCCTGAAGCGTCTGCGTCCTATTGCAGAAAAAGCCAATGTGGAAGTGGTCTTTGAGAGTAATCGAAGTGTCAGTGCAGAGATCGATGCGTCCAGACTATCGCTGGCATTTTCCAATCTGGTGGAGAATGCCATCAAATACAACAATGAAAATGGATGGGTTCGGGTGACTCTGGATGCCGACCACAAGTTCTTCTATGTGAAAGTGAGTGATTCTGGTATGGGAATCCCACAGGAGTCACTGGATTATATTTTTGAGCGTTTTTACCGGGTAGATAAGTCTCATTCCAGAGAGATCGGCGGTACAGGACTGGGACTGGCGATCACAAAGAGTGCAGTTGTTGCCCACAGGGGAGCTATCAAAGTGCAGAGCAAACTGGGAGAGGGAACAACCTTTACGGTGCGTATTCCACTTCGATATATTGTATAGGAAGGATCATTTATGAGAAAATGGTTATGGATTCTTCTGCTGGCAATTCCGCTGCTTATGGCGGGATGCAGAAAACAGCAGCAGGTGGATGAGAGTGGGTATCGAATCTGGTATATCAACCAGGATGAGACCTGCCTGAAATATGAAAATAAAGAACTGCAGTCCAAGAATGAAGAGGGATTGCTCCGGGAAATGATGGAAGTCATGCGGGAGACACCGACAGACGATGAGCTGAAGCCGGTGATTCCGGAGGATGTTACGCTTCTGGATTTTGACTTTGAGCATAATCAGCTGTATCTGGATTTCTCGCCGGAATACAAGAAGATGCCGAAGGTCTATGAAGTGCTTTGCCGGGCGGCAATTGTACGTACCCTGGGACAGATCGATGGTGTGGAATACGTGGACTTTCAGGTCAACGGAGAGCCACTGACCGATCTTGAGGGAAAAGAGATCGGTCTTATGAATGAAGATCAGTTTATTGAAAATGCAGGTGAGGAGATCAATGCTTATAAGACAGCGGATCTGACCCTTTATTTTGCCAATAAAGCAGGGGATAAGCTGGTAGGACAGAGGGTCGCTATGGAGTATAACAGCAACATTTCGCTGGAAAAACTGATCGTGGAGCAGCTGATCGCAGGGCCGCCATTTGAGGGTGCTTATCCGACCATTCCATCAGAGACCAAGCTTTTAAATATTTCCATCAAGGACAATATCTGCTATGTGAATCTGGATGAGGGATTTCTTGGAACCGGTTACAATGTGATTGAGAGTATTCCGGTCTATTCCATCGTTAATTCTTTGATTGAAAATACAGATGCACAGAAAGTACAGATCAGTATTAACGGTGAGACCAACCGGATGTTCCGGGAGAGCATTAATTTTGATACGATTTTTGAAAAGAACGAGGGGCTGATCGAACAGTGAGACAACGACCAGTAGCGTGCGCGGCGTTTTTGCTGTTCCTGATCCTGCTTCTGATGCCTGCGGAGTTTTTTTACAGGACTCCGCGGCTGACAGAAAAGTGTAAGGCAGAAGTGCTCGGTTATGTGGAACGCCGCACATGGAAAAATGAAAAGATGCAGCTATTGCTGGAAGATTGTCAGATCCGTACAGGGGAAGACGAGTTTCAGGAGGATCGGCTGCTTGTCTATACGAAAGATCCCACAGAATATGAGGTGGGAAGTATTCTTTCCCTTTCGGGAACTATTTACCCAATAGAAGAACCAACCAACCCAGGACAATTTAACAGCAGACTATATTATGCGGGAAAAGGGATATCCTATACATTGTACGCAGATCAAGCGAATCATATGGGCGGAACGGTGCATCCTGTGAAAGAACAACTGCTGCGGCTTCAGAAGCAGATCGGGCAGATCTATGAGACAGTGCTGGAGGAGCCGGAAGACGGCATTCTGAAAGCTATGGTGCTGGGAGATAAGACGGAACTGGACAGCGAGGTGCAGAAGCTTTACCAGCAAAATGGCATCTCTCATGTGCTGGCGATCTCAGGACTTCATATTTCACTGATTGGTATGGGACTTTATAAAATGCTGAAGAGGATTACAGGATATGGGATGATATCGGCAATCCCAACGATGGCTTTGCTCATGGCGTATGGTTGGATGACAGGTGGTTCTTTATCCTCGGTGCGTGCTGTCGGCATGTGTGCCATTGCAATCCTGGCAGATTTGGTGGGAAGGACCTATGATATGCTGACTGCCATGGGCGTGATGCTTCTGGTGATCGCCAGAACCAATCCTCTGGCAGTGAAGCAGAGTGCATTCTTGCTGTCCTTTGGTGCGGTGCTGGGAATTGCATGGTTTGGTCCGTTATGGACACTGGAAGAGAAAAAGAAGAAAAAACAAAAGTGGAGGGAAGGGCTTCAGACCAGTCTGTCCGTGCTATTGATGACATTCCCTGTATTGCTGCAGTTTTTCAGTGAGTATGCTTTGTATTCAACTTTTTTGAATCTGTTGGTGATTCCACTGATGAGCGTGTTGATGGCAGCAGGAATTCTCTGCGGTGCGGTGGGACTTCTGAATCTTCAGGCGGCAAGACTGCCGGGACTGGTCTGCCATGGAATCCTGTCGGTCTATCAACGGATGGGAAACCTGTGCCTGCGATTGCCGGGTTCAGTGTTGACTATTGGAATCCCTGATCCATGGAAAGTGCTTATCTATTACCTGACTCTGGCACTGGCACTTTTTCTTCTATATAAAGAGAAACAGCGTAAGAAATACTGGAGAAAGCAAGAATCATTCAGGATCTCCAGACGGATCCTCTTCTGGTGCCGGGGAAGCGTACTTTTTACATTGCTGCTGCTGTGCGTGCATTATCAGAGTGGAATGGAGATCTGTATGCTTGATGTGGGGCAGGGGGACTGCCTGTTCTGGGAACTGCCGGATGGGACGACGTTTTTGTCAGATGGAGGCAGTACCAGTGTATCAGACGTAGGAAATTATCGGATCGTGCCATTCCTGAAAGCCAGAGGAGTGCACAAGATTGATTATCTTCTCATTTCTCATATGGATCAGGATCATATCAACGGTATTAAGGAAGTGCTGGAGGATGGAAGCATTCAGGTGGAGCAGGCACTGCTGCCGGGACTGCAGAGGAAAGATGATGCTTATCTGGAGATGGAAGCACTTCTGGAAAATGCAAATGTGGAGAAGCTCTGTCTGAACAGTGGAGATCTGGCGGCGCAGGGAGATTATTCCATGCGATGTCTGTGGCCGCCTGTGGAAGGACAGACGGATGACCGGAATAAAATGTCATTGGTCATGGAGGTGGAATACGGCGAATTTCGTATGCTGCTGACCGGAGACATTGGTGAACAGGCGGAGCGTCAGCTGGCAGCAACGGGACAACTGGAAACGGTGGACATTTTAAAGGTGGCGCATCACGGATCCCGTTATTCCAGCAGCTCTGAATTTCTGGCGCAGGCCACCCCGGCGGTCAGCCTTATCTCCTGCAGTGCCACCAACCGATATGGTCACCCAGGGCAGGAGACCCTGGAACGTCTGCAAACTGAAAAAAGTGCAGTCAGAATAACAAAAAATTGTGGTGCGATCTGTGTATGGACCGACGGAAGTGTAATTAAATTGAAAACTGTGAAATAATTGTGAAATAATTTCAATTTAAGACTTCCATTTGTGAAAAATTTTTAGTATAATGGGGGATGTTACACTGGTCTGAAAAAGATCAGGAGAAAAAAGAAGAATTGAGGAAAGACAAATGGAAAACAAAACAGACTTCAAACCGTATATTCCGGCAGACAAAGTGATGCCTGAATTTTCGGTGACGGCTGCAGTGCTGGGATGCCTTCTGGCAATTCTCTTTGGAGCAGCAAATGCGTATCTGGGACTGCGTGTAGGTATGACCGTATCTGCATCGATCCCGGCAGCTGTAATCTCCATGGGAGTGATCCGCATCATCCTGAAAAAGGATTCCATTCTGGAAAACAACATGGTACAGACCATCGGTTCTGCAGGTGAGTCCCTGGCAGCTGGAGCAATCTTTACTCTGCCGGCTATTTTCATGTGGGCAGTAGAGGGAAAATGTGATGCTCCTGGTATTCTTTCTATCGCACTGATCGCACTGTGCGGAGGAATCCTGGGTGTACTTTTCATGATTCCGCTTCGTCAGGCACTGATTGTAGACGAGCATGGAACCCTGCCGTATCCGGAGGGAATGGCATGTGCAGAGGTACTTCTGGCAGGAGAAGAGGGTGGCGAAAAATCTACCGTTGTGTTCAGCGGACTTGGAATTGCAGCTCTCTATAAATTCATCACAGACGGACTGAAACTGTTCCCGAGTGAGGTGGCATTTGATATCAAAACACCTATCTACACCGGAGGAGTTGGAATGGATGTACTTCCAGCACTGGCCAGTGTTGGATATATCTGTGGAATCAAGATTTCAAGCTACATGTTTGCAGGTGGCGTTCTTTCTTATCTGGTGCTTATTCCGGCTATTGTATACTTTGGCGGTGAAAGCCTCTCTGTAGTTATGGACAGTGCTGGAAATGCCATCGCGTTCAATGCACTGAGCCCGGGAGCAATCTGGAGCAACTACATTCGTTACATCGGTGCAGGTGCTGTTGCGGCAGGCGGTATTTTAAGCCTTGTAAAATCTCTTCCGGTTATGATCAAAACCTTCGTAAAAGCAATGAAGGGATTTGGTAAAAACGCAGAAAGCGGAAGCAGAACTGAGGTAAATATTTCCACAAAAACAGTATTGATCGGTGTGATCGCAGTAGCAGTTGTAATGTGGCTTCTTCCGGAGATCCCAATCAGCCTTTCCGGTGCATTGATCGTTGTAGTATTTGGTTTCTTCTTTGCATCTGTTTCTTCTCGTATGGTTGGTCTGGTAGGAAGCAGTAATAACCCGGTATCCGGTATGGCTATTGCAACCTTGATCGCAACAACCATTATTTTCAAAGCAATGGGTGTAACTGGTGTAGAAGGAATGGTTGCAGCAATCAGTGTGGGAACTGTTATCTGTATTATCGCAGCAATCGCAGGTGATGCATCTCAGGACCTGAAGACGGGATATATCGTAGGTGCAACTCCGAAAAAGCAGCAGATCGGTGAGATCCTTGGTGCAGTTGTAGCTGCATTTGCAATCGGTGGTGTTATGTACCTGCTTCATGCAGCATGGGGATTTGGTTCTGAAGCAATCCCGGCTCCGCAGGCTTCTCTGATGAAGATGGTTGTTGAGGGCGTTATGGGAGGAACTCTTCCGTGGACACTGGTACTGATCGGTGTGTTTGCAGCAGTGATCGTTGAGATCCTTGGAATCCCGGTTATGGCATTTGCAGTTGGTCTGTATCTGCCGATCTACCTGAGTACCCCGATCTTCATCGGCGGTGTGATCAGATGGTTCCTGGAGAATAAAAAGAAATTTGCAGATGATGCAAGCAGAAAAGATTTCATTGACCGTGGAGTTCTGTATACTTCTGGTATGATCGCAGGTGAGGGTCTGGTTGGAATCCTTCTGGCAGTATTTGCTGTTGTGGGACTGAACTTTGACTTCTCTGGTATCTATGGTGGAAGCTTTGAGACAGTAGGTGCAATTGTTGGAGTGATCGCATTTGCAGCATTACTGGGAAGTATGATGTATTTCTGTAAAGGAAAGAAAAAACAGAATGCCTAAAAAGAAAAAAGAGTCAGTAAATTATCTGGATCAAATTCCAAGGATCTCCGTCCCCAAATGGGAGGTCCTGGAGGATGGGCTGGTGGAAGTGACGGTGGAAAATAAAGGATTTTTCAATGTGATCGCACAGAAATGTTTTCACCGCCCGCGAACCAGCTACATTAAGCTGGATGAATATGGAAGCTGCGTATTTCAGCAGATCGACGGGGAGAAGAGCATCTATGAGATCGGACAGATCCTGGAACAGACCCATGAGGGGGCTTCCAATCAGCTATATGAGCGGCTGTCTGCATATTTTGAGACGCTTCGGAGACTGCATTATATTCAGTTTCACTGATTGTTCAGAGTCCATGTAAATGGGCTCTGAAATTTTCTGGGGAAATATTCTGGAAAACAAGGGATTGACCAGAAGCCGGAAAACGAGTACCATCAACATAGACAGGATTATATGACAGGAGGACTTACGATGAGTATGGTATCTATACAGAAACCCGAAAAAGTATTTCAGTATTTTGAAAAGATCTGTTCGATTCCACATGGTTCCAGAAATGTAGAGAAGATCAGCAATTATCTGGTATCATTTGCAAAAGAGCATGATCTTAAATATCGTCAGGATGAAAAATATAATGTGATCATCTGGAAAGATGGTTCCACAGGGTATGAGCAATCTGAGCCGCTGATCATTCAGGGACATATGGATATGGTGGCAGTGAAGACTGCAGATTGCGAAAAGAATCTGGAGACCGACGGACTGGATCTGGAGATAGATGGAGATTATCTGCAGGCAAAGGGAACTTCTCTTGGCGGTGACGACGGAATCGCTGTTGCTTATGCGCTGGCGATCCTGGATGATGACAGTTTGGCACATCCGCCCATTGAAGCTGTATTTACTGTAGATGAGGAGATCGGCATGCTTGGTGCTGATTATATGGATGCTTCTGATCTGAAGGGACGTCTGTTCCTGAACATTGACTCTGAGGATGAAGGTGTGTTTACTGTAAGCTGTGCAGGTGGTGTGATGGCAGTCTGCACGATTCCGGGAAAGAAGGAAGATGCAGAGGGCAGTGTAATCCGCATTTCTCTCAAAGATTTCCGCGGCGGACATTCCGGTGTGGAGATCAATAAAGGAAGATATAATGCAAATATAGTCATGGGCAGACTGCTGATGACTGTACAGAAGAAAGCAGATGTGCGTCTGGTGACGATCAACGGCGGTGAGAAGGACAATGCCATTGCAAATTTCTGTGAGGCAAAGATTCTTGTGGTAAAAGAGCAGGAGCAGCAGGTATGTGACTGCCTGAAAGAGACCTTTGCAATCATCAGCAAAGAGTGTCATGTGACAGATCCGGATGCATTGATGGAGCTGGAAACAGCAGAGACAGTGGCTCAAGTATTTGATGTAGAAAGTACCAATCGTGTGATCCTTGCACTGGTGCATATGCCGAATGGAATTCAGAGAATGAGCCCGGAGATTGAAGGGCTGGTGCAGACTTCTCTGAACCTTGGGGTCCTGCAGACGGTGGAAAATCATGTGGACTTTTCCTGGGCAGTAAGAAGTTCTTCCGGAGATGAGAAGCAGTATGTTCTGGATAAGATCATTTCCCTGGCAAAGCTGCTGGGCGGCAGTGTTACTACACAGGGCGCATATCCGGGATGGGATTATCTGGAGGATTCCAGACTTCGCAAGATCATGATCGAAGCATACAAGGAGCAGTATGGAGAGGAGCCGGTAGTAGAAGGAATCCATGCTGGTCTGGAGTGTGGACTGTTCGCTTCCAAACTGGAAGGACTGGATGCTGTGTCCATAGGGCCGCAGATGCATCATATCCATACTACAGAGGAGAGATTATCCATCTCTTCTACATTGCGTACATGGAATCTGATCGTGCGTACTCTGGAACTTCTGAAATAGGATACATGCTATGAAAATGTTGATGGAAGACATCAAGAACAAGCAGTTTAAAAATATTTATCTTCTGACCGGAGAGGAAGTCTACCTGCGCATGCAGTACCGAAAGAAACTGAAAGAAGCGCTGGTGGAGGATGGCGACACCATGAATGTAGCCATCTTCTCCGGAAAGGGCACAGATCCCAAGGAGATCATTGATCTGGCAGAGACGATGCCTTTCTTTGCAGAGCACAGAGTGATCCTCATTGATGATAGTGGATTTACCAAAAATGCCTGCCCGGAGCTGGCGGATTATGTGGCGCAGATCCCGGAGAGCACCTGCATCATTTTAAATGAGGCAGAGGTGGACAAGCGTGGAAAGCTCTATAAGGTCATCAAGAGTAAAGGCCGCGTGGTGGAGTTCGAGAGACAGGATGAGCGGACACTTATGCGCTGGGTACTGACCGTGCTCAAAAAAGAAGGAAGAAATATTACGGAAGATACCATGAAAGCATTTCTGGGACGAACCGGCGCAGATATGGAAAATATTTCCAAAGAGCTGGAAAAACTGATCTGTTATACCATGGGTCAGGATACCATCACCACGGAAGATGTATATGCGGTCTGCACGGAACAGACCGAGAACAGGATCTTCGAGATGATCCAGTCGATCACAGAAAAGAATCGTAGGAAGGCCATGGACCTCTATGCAGATCTGCTGGCTATGAAGGAGCCGCCTATGCGGATCCTGTTCCTGATCACCCGGCAGTTCCAGCAGCTTATGCTGCTGAAGCAGATGTCAGCGGAAGGACTGGACCGTTCAGAACTGGCAAAAAAAGCTTCGATCCCACCCTTTGCCCTTGGCAAATATCAGGCGCAGTGCCGAAAATTTACTTTGGCGGATCTTCGCCAGGCAGTAGAAGACTGTGTGGATACCGAAGAACAGGTCAAGACCGGCCGCATGGGCGACCAGCTGGGGGTAGAACTGCTGATTATGAAGTATACAGAAAAGAACTCAGGGCACTGATCTTCAACCAACCTGCCAGACTTCGGTATCTGATATGGACATCGCTACCCTTTAATGAAAATTGAAAATGTGGACTCACGACCCTTTATGGAGGCCGACAAAACAATGCCAATACGAGTGTTTTGTCGGCCTCTTTGGTCGTTCAAGTCCACATTTTATTTTCCTAAAAGGCTAGCTCAAAGTCCTATCATATACCGAATGCGGGCAGGCATGTGGAGACAGTGCTCTGAGGGTTTGGATGAGAGTCTGTCGGTCTTTTCTGCTGGGTGATTGGACAATTCAAGCGCGGTGAAAAACTGGATTCTCCAAAAGCTTCCTCGCGTGAAGTCTTTTTAATGGTTGTTGGACAATTATTGTGTGTTTTACACCTGAATTTCTCCGAATCTTATGCAGGAAGGCGTTTTTAGGTGTTTGCTGGATAATTATTGCAATATCAAGACTGGAATTATCCAATTGGTGTCAGAAAAGCTTCACGAGAGGAAGTGATTGGCTGGCCGGGGTATTTGCCACGCTTGAATTGTCAAAAATGAAGAAACTAATATTTCGCAAACTTGTAAAGGTATGGTAGGATCATAGGAATGTATGTTCGAAAAAGCTCATTGTTTCGTGAGAAAATCTTGATATGAATTGATAATGATGATATACTGAATGGGATTCGAAGAATAAATGCTATTGGGAGATTAGATATGTCAGTATGCTATGATAAACTTTGGAAAATGCTAATAGATAAACGAATGAATAGAACAGTTTTAAAAGATAAAGCGGGAATAAGTTACAATGTGCTTGCAAAGATGGGAAAGGAAGAGCCGGTTTCATTAGAAAGTCTTCATAAAATCTGTAAAACCTTAAGGTGTGATATAGGAGATATTATGGAATTTGTAGATGATAAAATTGATGTGTGAAAAAATAGGACAGAGGAGGACGTGTTTGTGCAGAAGCCATTAACTTGTGTTGAGATATGTGCAGGAGCTGGTGGGCAGGCTTTAGGGCTTGCAATGGCTGGTTTTGTTCATGTTGCACTTGTTGAATATGAAGCTGATTATTGTAATGCATTAAAACAGAATCGCCCAGAGTGGAATGTGATATATGCAGATGTGCGAGACTTTGATGGAAAGCCATACAAAGGCGTTGATTTATTAGCAGGAGGTGTTCCGTGTCCGCCATTTTCAATAGCTGGTAAGCAGTTAGGGAAAGATGATGAAAGAGACTTGTTTCCCGAAGCACTTAGGCTGATTAAAGAAATTAGACCAAGAGCTGTTATGTTGGAAAATGTGAGGGGATTTTTAGACAATGGTTTTACAGAGTATAGGCAATATATTTTAAAATCCATAGAAAAATTAGGTTATAATACACAGATTAAACTATTGAATGCGTCTGATTTTGGAGTTCCACAACTTCGTCCAAGAGTTGTTATTGTGGGAATTCAAAGGGATGAAAATAAAAATTTTGCATATCCAAAGGGAGATTCCGAGGGAGCCCCAACGGTTGGAAATATATTATATGATTTGATGTCTGAAAATAAGTGGAAAGGTGCTAAAAAGTGGGCTCAAAATGCAAATAAGATTGCACCAACATTGGTTGGAGGATCAAAAAAACATGGAGGACCAGATCTTGGACCAGTGAGGGCTAGAAATGCATGGGCTGAATTAGGTGTAGATGGGCGTGGGGTAGCTGATATGGCTCCAGAACCAGACTTTGAAGGGATGCCACGATTAACAAGTAGAATGTTGGCAAGGATACAGGGGTTTCCTGATACATGGACGTTTGGCAAAAAGAAAACTGCTGCGTGTCGTATGATTGGAAATGCATTTCCTCCACCAGTGGCAAAAGCTGTAGGTGAAAAGATAAAGGAGTGTTTAGAAAATGAATGCACTGATTGCGAAAGAACGATTTCACTTTCACGAAAGATTGTTTGAGACTAATACACTAACATTGACTAAGGCTGGTGTGGCTTCAAATGCAGATACAAGTAGTCGAGGATCAAAAGCAATATCAAAGAGGATAGTGGAGATTTTGGTTGAAGAACAGCAACATAAAATTAATATGGTGGAAAAAATTTCGGGCCAAACGCTTGGAAAACAATTTGAGATGCTTACAATGGAATTTTTACAGGCTACATTTCCTAATTTGCAAAATTTATATCCAGGAAAATGGTCAATATTACAATTAGGCAATAATAATAAACTTAAGACAAGTGATTTTGAACAGTATGAGCATTTAGCATATTTAAGTGCATTGACAGCAGAAAATGCACAATTAGCAGCAGCGTTAGGAAATGATTATCTTGTAGCACCAGATGTAGTTGTCTATCGTGAACTTTATGATGATGACGAAATAAATCAGAATCAATGTATTGTAGATGCTGAGGTGAGTAAAATGGCAGATATAAGAAAAGTTAATGGTGGGAAACCTTTGTTGCATGCTAGTGTATCGGCTAAATATACTATGAGAAGTGATAGAGCACAAAACAGTCGTACAGAAGCATTAAATTTGATTCGTAATAGAAAAGGACATCTGCCACATATAGTAGTTGTCACTGCTGAACCGATGCCGAATAGATTAGCATCCTTAGCTCTGGGAACAGGTGATATTGATTGTGTATATCATTTTGCTCTATATGAACTTATACGTGCAGTAAATGAAGTGGGTTCAGAAGATGCAATTGAATTACTGAATACACTTGTAAGTGGAAAAAGATTGAAAGATATTTCAGACTTACCACTGGATTTAGCTGTTTAAGAAAAAATATATTATAGAACTTGGGAGGTAATATTAATGCCTTGTATGGCAATTGATTTATTTTGTGGAATAGGAGGATTAACCAAGGGACTATCACTTGCTGGAATAGATGTATTAGCTGGATTTGATATAGATGGAAGTTGCCAGTTTGCTTATGAAGTAAATAATGCGGCAGAATTTATATGCGAAGATGTAACAAATATTGAAGGTGCTGAATTGAAACGAATGTATCCAGAAAATACAGTGCGTGCATTGGTAGGATGTGCACCATGTCAACCATTTTCAAGATATTCCTCTAGATATAGGAAAAAAGGGCACACTGACAATAAATGGAAATTGTTATATTCATTTGAAAGATTGGTAAGAGAAACTTTACCGGATATTGTTTCTATGGAAAATGTTCCTAACTTGATTCATGAAAATGTGTTTGAGGATTTTGTGAGAACACTAAATGAGTTACAATATGAAGTTGAATATCAAGTGGTAAATTGTCCAGATTATGGAGTTCCACAACACAGGAAAAGATTAGTGTTGTTAGCATCAAGATTTGGGGAGATACATTTAATTCCACCATTATATGATGCAGAACATTATATAACGGTTAGAGACGCAATAGGTCATTTACAGCCAATTGAAGCTGGAGAAATCTGTCCTAATGATATTTTACACCGTTCTAGCGCTTTATCTGCAATAAACATGGAAAGAATACAGCAATCTGTGCCGGGAGGAACATGGCGCGATTGGGATGAAAATTTGAGATTAAAATGCCATAAAAAAGAATCGGGTACAACATTTCCATCTGTTTACGGAAGAATGGAATGGGATGAGCCGTCACCTACGATGACTACGCAATTTTATGGATATGGAAATGGAAGATTTGGACATCCTGAGCAAAATAGAGCAATATCATTAAGAGAGGGTGCGATTTTACAATCTTTTCCAGATGATTATGTTTTTATTGATGAACAGCATCCGGCAAAGAAAAGAGAATTGGGAACTCATATTGGAAATGCAGTACCTGTTGAATTGGGAAGAGCTATAGGAATGAGTATTCAGAAACATTTAGCGGAAATGGGAGTGAATTGATGGAGGATAATGGGGTGAAGGTTAGAGAAGCAAAAGAGGAACAGCAAATAAAAGAATCTGCAAAACAAATAAGGGATAAAAAACAAGATATTAAATTTGATGTAAGAGATTATCCAATTAATTATCTTGTTAGTCAATATGAAAAACAGGAATTTTATATACCGTTAGAATACCAACGTAATTTTGTGTGGAGTAGCAATGACAGATGTTTTTTTATTGAATCAATTTTAATGGGATTGCCAATCCCGTTTATGTTTTTCGCAGATACAGATGACGGACGAATAGAAATTGTAGACGGAGCACAACGAACTCAGACATTAGTTCAATTTTGTCAAAATGACTTGGAATTACAGGGTCTTCAGATATTAAAAAACTCAAACGGTTTTTTATTTGAAGATTTGGATCCGGCTATTCAAAGAAAATTTTTAAATACAAATGTAAGAGTGGTATTTTTGGAGGAAGGTACTACAGAAAACGTGCGTCAAGAAATATTTAAGCGTATTAATACAAGCGGTTCACGTATAAAACCGGCAGAAGCAAGACGAGGATCTTTTGATGGGAAATTCAAGAAATTTTTGGAGGACTGTGTAAAAAATCCGTTATTTAATGAACTAGCACCGAGAACTAAGACTACAGAAGACAGATATGAAGGCTTTGAATTAGTGTCAAGATTCTTTGCGTATTATGATAATTATGAGAGTAATTTTGAAAATTATACAGGAAATGTCACGAAATATATTGACGAGTATGTAGAAGAACAGAATAAAAAAGTAGAAGAGGATGAAAATATTATCTTAAAGTGTCGAGAAAATTTTGAAAAGATGCTTTCATATGCCGAGAAAATTTTGGGAAAGAGAGGATTTAGGAAAAGCTTAACATCTAAGTCAACACCGCGTGCTAGATTTGAGGCTTTATCTATTGGTATTGCTATAGCCTTAAAAGAAAAACCTGATCTTCCAATAAGAGAGGTTACAGATTGGATTGATGGTGAGGAATTTGCTAAGTGTACAAAATCGGATGCGGCTAATAATAAAAATAAACTTGTTGGAAGAATTAATTTTGTAAAAAATAAATTAATTTCGGGGGAATAAATGATTACATTTCAAGATACATATGATAGCCGAAAAATGGAAATTGAAAATTTTTTAGAACTTATGAAATTCCTAGAAGCAAAAGAAAATGAACGAGAAGATGGTAAGAGTAAATTTTCTGAATTTTTTTATCCAGAAAATGGTGGAATACATTTGACATACCAAGCATTGATTAATATTTTAAAATCGAATGTGTCATTAATGATTTACAATATTATTGAATATACTGTAACCAATTTGATTGATAGTATATATGATGAGATAAGAGTAAATCATTTGTCTTATATTGATGTCAATGATTCTATTAGGAATTTATGGAGAAAAACTATTTTAAAGTCAGCCAATGATCCTAATGCGAACTTTAGTACTTTTCTGAAAAAGAATGAAGAAATTATATCAACGATATTGAGTAATAATGAATTGAATATGAATGCTAAAAATACTTTGCCTGGTGGGAATTTAGACGGAAACTCTATAAAAGAAACTTTTGAATCTCATGGTATTCAAGTGAAAACAAATAGCAGAAATTATAGACCAGATATTCTGGTTGGGATAAAAGAGAACAGAAATAATTTAGCGCATGGTTCGGTATCATTTGTAGAGGCAATGAGAGAAGATAGCATTGATGACATTAGAGCAAATGAAGAATTAGTGGTTGGATTTTTGGAAGAACTGATAGAATTAGTTTCTACATATATTGAAAAACAAAAATATAAAACTTCATAACAAAAAAACGACTGGCATGACGGTACCAGTCGTTTTATATTTCATATATTTATGCTATTCCGATTCCAGCCTTATGCCATTTTGTTAACAGCAGTCTGCAGACGGGAGATCTTTCTGGAAGTAGTATTTTTGTGATATACTCCCTTGGTAGTAGCTTTATCCAGGGTAGAGATAGCAGCTTTCAGAGCAGCTTTTGCAGCTTCCTGATCTTTGGAATCGATTGCTGCGTATACTTTCTTAACCATGGTCTTTACTTCAGATTTGATTGCTTTGTTTCTTGCAGTTCTGGTCTCAGTTACCAGGATTCTTTTTTTTGCGGATTTGATATTAGCCAATTTCGTGCACCTCCAAAATTACTTTACATCCCGGACAAATATGCCGGGAATCTATGATATCGTTTCTCTTAAGTCGTGGTTCCTAAAAGCGAGACACGGTGGCTTTTCATGGAAACACACAGATATTATAGTAATCGAAAGTATGACTTCTGTCAATACATATTTTCACTTTTTTAGGGGAAAATATACCGAAATATACCATGATATTTGGAAGGGAGCAGATGACATGGAGCGCATGAGAGTAAGGACAGATCTGGCGCTGGAGGCGAAGGAGAGTTTTTCGGGAAGCGATGTGGAGGTACATGGGGTTGTTGTGGAAGAAGAGTATGACAAGGAACAGAATCTTCGTCTGACCAGAGTGAGGATCGAGTCAGAGCGGGGAGCGCGGGAAATGGGAAAACCCATCGGTACCTATTTGACATTAGAAGCTCCCGGTATGGCTTCCCCTGATGAGGATTATCATCGGGAAATCTCGGAAAAGCTGGCAGAGTATCTGAAAGAATTGATGGGTGGACAGAAGAATCCGTCTGTTCTGGTGGTGGGACTTGGCAACAGGGATGTGACGCCGGATGCGCTGGGGCCGAAGATGGTTTCCAACCTGTTGATCACAAGACATCTGATTCGGGAGTATGGTCGGGAGGTCATGGGTGTGGGAGACTGTTGTGAGATCAGTGGTCTGGCACCAGGAGTCATGGCACAGACAGGTATGGAAACGTCAGAGATCATCAAAGGCGTGGTGCAGGAGATATCTCCGGATCTGCTGATCGTGATCGATGCGCTGGCAGCCAGAAGCACTCGCAGGCTTTGCCGGACGATCCAGCTGACAGACACGGGGATCCAGCCAGGTTCCGGTGTGGGTAATCATCGGGCAGCACTGACGAAAGAGACACTTGGTATACCGGTGATAGCCATTGGTGTACCGACGGTCGTAGAGGCAGCAGCGATTATTTATGATGCGCAGGGAAACTGTGAACAGATGCCGCCCCATCTGAATGGAATGTTTGTCACACCGAAAAATATCGATGAACTGATCAAACAGTTGAGTTTTACATTATCCGAGGCATTGAATATGGTGTTTGCACATGGAGAACGTTGAGGGTTACGATTCTTTATGTGAGCAGGCATATTCCACATATTTATGGGTATGTGCATGGCTTTGAACTGTCTCGCATATAATATCAACGGTGGAGATGCGAAGATGGATCGTTTCATGAAGGTTGTAAATCGACTGTTATGGGTTATATTTCTGGGAATGGGAATTTATTTGCTGGCGGCAGGAAGCAGCCGTTTCTGGACCGGGAGTGTGCAGGAATTGCTGGTGAAAGGCTGTCAGGCACTGGAGCGTGCTGCCTGGCAAGGGGCGGCACGCAGTCTGTATCCAGGGCTCTTTATGGGATATGAGGAGACAGATACGCAGTCTTTGGAGGACTGGTACATAGAGTGGGCGTTGTGGATGCATCCGCTCACAAAATTGTCAAAAGCGGCAGGAAACAGTCAGACACTGGAGAGTGCAGCTACCTATGAGATGTTGGTCAGTGGCGGTGTGCATGATGAAAATGAGACCGATGCTTCCGGGGAGGCTTACGATCTGGAAACACTGGCTGAAAAAGAAAATGAGCAGGCAGTAAGCGAGGCAGATGTGGACGTACCTGAAGAAGTTCCGCAGGAGACGGAAGATATCGCACAGGCAGAACCGAAGCCAGATCTTATAGAAGGCGGAACGATTTATAATCTGGAAGAACTGTCAGATTTTGATTTTCTGCTCAGTCATTTTTATACGGTGGAATCTAACACCAGTATTTCAGCGGCGGAGCTCAATGCGGAAAAGCTGCTGGGAAAGGATATGACTATTGACCGGGATGTGGATGGACCGCAGATCCTGATCTATCACACCCATTCCCAGGAAGGTTTTGTGGATTCCGTGCCGGGTGATAATTCCACCACCATTATGGGAGCAGGGGAGTATTTGTCGGAGCTCCTGCGGGAGAAGGGCTTTGAAGTGATGCATGTGACCAGTGTCTATGATCTGGTGGATGGGAAACTGGACAGAAATGAGGCATACAGCCGGGCAGAGAAGGAGATCAGCCAAATTTTGGAAGAATATCCGTCTATTCAGGCAGTGATCGACTTGCACAGGGACGGAGTCAATGAAAATACTCATCTGGTGACGGAGATCAATGGCAAGCCCATGGCTCGGTTTATGTTTTTTAATGGTCTGAGTCGCACGAAGAAAAATGGTCCTATTGATTATCTGTACAATCCTTATATTGAAGATAATCTGGCATTGACTCTTCAGTTGAAGCTGCTGTGCGATCAGTATTATCCGGGCCTCTCCAGAAATATTTATCTGAAGAGCCTCCGATATAATCTGCATCTGTCCGATAAGGCATTGTTGATTGAGGTGGGCGCGCAGACCAATACCCTTCAGGAAATCCTGAATACGATGGAACCACTGTCAGTGTTACTTGCGAAGGTTTTCGGAGTATGATATATTACAAGCAATGAGCAGTGCATGGAGCGTCAGCGAAATCGAGCTTATGCACTGCGTAAGAGGCATATACGCAGTACACTGCGTTTTGAAGAGATACAACGGAGGATAAGGAATGGCAGAAATAGATCAGAGCAAGATCCGCAATTTTTGTATTGTGGCGCATATTGACCACGGAAAGTCGACACTGGCGGACCGTATTATTGAGATGACAGGACTGCTGACCAGCAGAGAGATGCAGGCGCAGGTTCTTGACAACATGGAACTGGAGCGAGAGCGTGGAATCACCATCAAAGCGCAGGCAGTTCGTACCGTATATAAAGCAGAAGACGGCGAGGAGTATATTTTCAACCTGATCGATACACCAGGTCACGTGGACTTTAACTATGAGGTATCCCGCAGTCTGGCAGCCTGTGACGGAGCAATCCTGGTAGTAGATGCGGCGCAGGGAATCGAAGCACAGACTTTAGCCAATGTATATCTGGCGCTGGATCATGATCTGGATGTGATGCCGGTCATCAACAAGATCGATCTTCCCAGTGCAGAGCCGGAGCGAGTGATCGAAGAAATTGAGGATGTGATCGGAATAGAGGCACATGACGCACCACGGATCTCTGCAAAGACCGGACAGAATGTGGATCAGGTACTGGAACAGATCGTAAAGAAGATTCCGGCACCAAAGGGTGATCCGAAGGCACCTCTGCAGGCATTGATCTTTGACTCTGTCTATGATTCCTACAAGGGAGTTATTATTTTCTGCAGAATCAAAGAAGGAACGGTCCGCAAAGGCATGCCGATCCATATGATGGCGACCGGGGCAGATGCGGATGTGGTAGAGGTTGGTTATTTTGGAGCAGGTCAGTTTATTCCTTGTGAGGAACTGAGCGCCGGCATGGTAGGTTATATTACCGGAAGTATTAAAAATGTAAAAGACACCCGTGTGGGTGATACGGTCACTGACCAGAACAATCCCTGTGCAGAGCCGCTGCCGGGATATAAAAAGGTACAGTCCATGGTATACTGCGGACTCTATCCGGCAGATGGAGCTAAATATCCGGATCTGAGAGATGCTTTGGAGAAGTTGCAGCTTAACGATGCATCCCTGCAGTTTGAACCGGAGACTTCTATTGCACTGGGATTTGGTTTCCGCTGCGGATTCTTAGGACTGCTTCATCTGGAGATTATTCAGGAGCGTCTGGAGAGAGAGTACAATCTGGATCTGGTAACAACGGCACCGGGCGTTATTTACCGGGTACACAAGACCAATGGTGATATGATCGAGCTGACCAATCCGTCCAATCTGCCGGATCCGTCAGAGATCGAATATATGGAAGAGCCTATGGTCAGCGCAGAGATCATGGTAACGACAGAGTTTATCGGTGCAATCATGGATCTTTGCCAGGAGCGTCGTGGCATTTATAATGGTATGGACTATATTGAGGAGACCCGTGCGCTTCTGAAATACGACCTGCCGCTCAACGAGATCATCTACGATTTCTTTGATGCACTGAAATCCCGTTCCAGAGGCTATGCGTCCTTCGACTATGAGTTCAAGGGTTATGTACAGTCAGAGCTGGTGAAGCTGGACATCCTGATCAACAAGGAAGAGGTGGATGCACTTTCCTTCATCGTGCATAAGGATTCCGCTTATGAGCGCGGACGGAAGATGTGCGAGAAGCTCAAAGATGAGATTCCGCGTCATCTGTTCGAGATTCCGATCCAGGCGGCTGTAGGAGGCAAGATCATTGCCAGAGAGACGGTCAGAGCTATGAGAAAAGATGTGCTTGCAAAATGTTACGGCGGCGATATTTCCCGTAAGAAGAAGCTTCTGGAAAAACAGAAGGAAGGTAAGAAGAGAATGCGTCAGATCGGTAATGTAGAGATCCCGCAGAAAGCCTTCATGAGTGTTCTGAAACTGGATGATAAATAACATGACAAAAAAACCATTGGAATTATACATTCACATTCCTTTTTGCGTAAAAAAATGTGCATATTGTGACTTCCTTTCAGGGCCTTCCACACTTGAGGTGCGGGAGGCCTATATCAACTGTCTGATCGAGGAAATCTGTCATTGCAAACATGCAGGGGTCGGGGATTCTGATAATAAGTGGGCACCCTGTGATCCCGAAAACTATGAGGTGGTATCTGCATTTTTTGGAGGTGGTACGCCAAGTATTCTGAAGCCTGACCAGATCCGCCGGATCATGACGGCATTGAAGGAAGTCTTCTGCTGGAATTCAGACGCGGAGGTGACTATTGAGGCCAATCCGGGAACGGTGGATGAGGAAAAACTGCGGAACTATCTGGATTGCGGTATCAATCGGATCAGTTTTGGTCTTCAGTCTGCGGACAATGAAGAACTGCGAAAGTTAGGACGGATCCATACCTGGGAGGAATTCCTGGATAGTTTTCATCAGGCCAGGATTGCCGGATTTACTAATATCAATGTGGATCTTATGTCGGCACTTCCAGGTCAGACAGTGGACAGCTGGAGAAAGACCCTTGAAAAAGTGTTGGAACTTAAGCCGGAACACATTTCGGCATACAGTCTGATCATTGAGGAAGGTACACCTTTTTATGAGAAATATGAGGATCATCCGGAGCTGTTGCCACCGGAAGAGGAAGAGCGGCAGATGTATCATGATACGAAGAGGATTCTTCATGAACATGGTTATGAGCGGTATGAAATCTCCAATTATGCCCGGGCGGGCTATGCCTGCAGACATAACCTTGGTTACTGGGATCGGAGGGAATACAAAGGATTTGGACTGGGAAGTGCATCTCTTCTGGAAAACAGGCGTTATACCAATACCTGTGAACTGAAGCAGTATCTACAGGGACGGATCAGAGGAACAGAAGAAGAACTTTCAGAGCAGGATATCCGGGAAGAAACATTTTTCTTAGGCTTGCGGAAGATGGAAGGCATTGATCCGGGTCCATATGGGGCACATTATGAAAAATTATTGGAAAAGTTGCAAATGCAACAGCTTTTGGAAGAGAAAAATGGCAGAATCAGTTTAACAGAGTATGGAATTGATATCAGCAATTATGTGCTGGCGCAGTTCCTGGAGGATTGAGAGTACGATAAGAGGAGTTTATATGCAAAAAGAATTACAGTTTTTGGAGGAGCAGGATATAAGTCCAACCCTTTTGGCACAGGTGGAAGCATTTCGGCAGGAATATCCGGCGGATGAGGCAGCATTGCAGAGAGTGAACCGCCCAAACATTCCGTTTTATGGAAAAGAGATCCTGGAGATGGCCATGGCAGCTCTGCTTCAGGGATCGAACCTGCTGCTGTCAGGAGCCAAGGCGACCGGTAAAAATATTCTGGCGGAGAATCTGGCATGGATCTTCGGCAGACCTTCTTATAATATTTCCTTCAATGTCAATACGGACAGCAGTACGTTGATAGGAACTGACACGTTCCGCAATAATCAGGTGGAACTTCGGAAAGGAAGCGTATACCGCTGTGCGGAAGAGGGCGGATTTGGCATCTTTGATGAGATCAATATGGCAAAAAATGATGCAGCCAGCGTTCTTCATGCCACACTGGATCATCGGCGGATGATCGATGTGCCAGGCTATGAACGGATCGATCTGCATCCGGCTACTCGTTTTATAGGAACTATGAATTATGGGTATGCGGGAACCAGAGAGTTGAATGAAGCATTGGTATCCCGGTTCCTGGTGATCGATATGCCCGCACTTACCAAGGAAAATCTTTACCGGATCATTCGTCATGACTATCCAAAGATCAAGGAAGAGGCGCTGGATGCATTTGGCGGACTGTTCCTGGATCTGCAGGAAAAGGCAGATAATAGTGAGATCTCTACCAAATGTATGGATCTGCGAGGTCTTCTATCCGCATTGGGAGCAGTGAAGATCGGGCTTACGCCCTGGCAGGCTGTGCAGATGGGCATTATTAACAAAGCATTTGATATTTTTGAGCGGGAGATCGTGTCAGATATGGCAATGACCAGAATTCCCGAGGACTGGACAAGGGAGAATGTATTCTAATGCAGGACAGATCGCAGATATACAGCGAGGAAGAATATCGTTACGAACTGGAAAACCGCATGAAGAATCTGCTGTGGACAGTGAGTGGAGACTATGATCTGGATGTGAACCTGGATCTTGATTCCTTTCGGGAATCTCAGTATATTACCCTCTATGATGCGGTCAAACAAGGGGCATTTGCGCGTTATTTTTCCAAGGACGAGTTTGGCATGTATCTGGTGAAAAAGCTTTATATGGGTGCGGATGAGCCATCCCTTGCAGGATTGGCACAGATGTGTGTGGATCAGGCGGTATTACAGAAAATCACAGTTGAGCGTAAGGGTGTGTCAACTCTTCGGAAAAAAGCTTTTGGAGATATTCTGGATCGGGATTTTGACCGGCTGGCAAGACGGAATGACCCGGTAGCACGGATGAAGATCGCTATGCTCCAGCAAGGACTTGATGGGACCTATACAGCTGGTAAAATGGTCCGGGAGCAGGTGGAAGAGTTATTTTCTCTCCAGAATGCAGAGGATACGATGGATGTGATCCGAAAAGTGGACGGATTTTACAATCGTCTGGTAGACCCGCATTTTGAAAAGGAACATGGAACGCTGGAACAGGTTCTCTCCGTCAGGGAAGCAGATTTGAAAAAATTTGACTGGCAGGATTTCCTGGATGAAAATGCCACAGAAGCCTCATTGGAAGAGATGATGCGACAGGCAAACAGCAGTACATTGCCGGAGGATGAAGAAGAGGCGGAGGAGAAAAAGCATCGCGCCGGAAAGATCCTGATCACTGAGGAAGACATTAAAAAGATGTATTCCTATATAGAACTGCATTTTGGTACATCCTATATGGATGCAAGGGAACAGGAACGGCTGAATCGACGGATCTGCCGTGGAATTCATGCGGACTGTAAGCTGTATTTTACGGAGGGCATTCTAAAGGGCTGTGTCAGGGAAAATAATACGTATGTGCTGGCGAAGCGGACCAGTGAGATGAATGAACGGTTTTACCGGCAGAATCAGAGGATCTCCCGGCATAATATTGCTGCACTGGGAGATATTCTGAAGCGGTCCCTGCAGGCACGGAATGAAGACGATACGCAGATATCTGACTATGGAACAGTGATTCCACAGAAGCTGTGGAAAGTGGGACGGACCAGTGATACAAAATTATTCTTAAAGCAGTTTAAGAAAAATAATTCGGATTTTGTAGTGGATGTGCTGATCGATGCCAGCGGTTCCCAGCGAAGCCGCCAGCATATGATCGCTCTGCAGGGGTATATTTTGTCAGCGGCACTTACCCGGGCAGGGATCCCACATCGGGTCTTGAGTTTCTGCTCTTTCTGGGACTATACAGTCATGCGGAGATTCCGGGAATATAATGATCCGGCAGAAGCAGACTGGAATCTGATGGAATTTACCTCTTCGTCCAATAACAGGGACGGACTGGCATTACGGGCGGCAGCAGATGGGTTGCTGGCAAGACCGGAGGAGAACAAGGTATTGATCGTGTTAAGCGATGGACGCCCTAATGATCTGGTGGTGAACCGGCCAAATGCGAAGAATCCGGCAGTCTATACCGGCGACTATGCGGTGAAGGATACGGCATCAGAAGTGCGGCGTCTCAGAAGTCAGGGAATCTCTGTGCTGGGTGTCTTTGCAGGAGAAGAACAGGATCTGCAGGCAGAACGTAAGATCTTTGGCAAGGATTTTGCTTATATCAGGGAGTTGTCCACTTTTGCCCATGTGGTAGGACGGTATTTGAGAAAACAGCTGGATGAACAGGACTAAGGGGGAAATGAGTATGAAAGAATATGAAGTGGTACATGAGATCTTCAATGAATGCGCCAACAATCAGATGCGGGATGTATTTTTTGAGGAAGTAGCGCTGGATGATCCGGAGCAGTATATCCGGAGCCGTCACAAAGACAGAGAACTGAAGATCGAGCGGGAAGACCTGGAGGATGGAACCATTGTCTATCATGTGGAGACTTCCGGGATCGCGCAGAAATATACCTTCACGGAGATCTGAGGGCAAAAAGAAAAGGCCTTGCAGCCTTGATTTTCTGAGGGAGTGGAGGACTCTTACGAATCCCACAAGTGTTATGAATGAAATACGGATATGTCGTTCTTACAAGTACTATCATATCAGGGAAATATGTCCAAATTATGGCAATGTTCTAAAAGAATTATAAAATAAATAAAGAAACCTTGAAGCATTTCTTAATGAACTCTGACATAAGATGGAATGATGCAGGATCTGGAGAATGGCATATGAGGCGATGGTGTACTGCACTGATCATAATCTGTCTGATGGCAGGGTGGACAGCTCTGTGGCAGGAAGAGAAGGTGCTGTCTGTCAGTACTGCTTTTGTGGAGACGAAAAAGGCAGCACTGACCTTTGATGACGGTCCCAGCTCCCTGTATACAGAACGGCTGCTTGACGGGCTGAAAGAGCGGGGGGTAGTGGCGACGTTCTTTGTGACTGGTGAAAATGCACAGTCCTGCCCGGATCTGATCCGGCGGGAGAAGGCGGATGGACATCTGATCGGCAATCATACCTACAGTCATATCCAGCTGACTTCTGATAATAAAGAGGTATTTCGGGAAGAGCTTGTGAAGACTAACGAGATCCTGAAAGCTATCACCGGGGAGAATGTGACCTATATCCGGCCGCCTTACGGAAGCTGGGATAAGAGTCTGGAACAGGACCTGAACATGTTTCCGGTGTTGTGGAATGTGGACCCTCTGGACTGGTGCACACCAGATGCGGGGCTTGTGATGTCAAGAGTATTGCAGCAGGTGGAGGACGGGGACATCATTCTGCTTCATGATTATTATGACACATCGGTGACGGCGGCTCTGATGATCGTAGATGAGATGAAGAAGCAGGGGTATGAATTTGTAACAGTGGAAGAGATCCTGTTCGACTGAAACGGTGGAATTGTCGAAAAAAGTATGCTATGATGAATCAAAGTCTAGAAAATTCAGAAGAAAGAGATTACAGAGATGATAAAAGCGGCGTTTTGCGATGATGATTTGTCTATATTGAACGAGCTGCATGTTCTGATGGATAACTATCGGGTAGAACGAAATCAGGAAATTACATATACTGCATTTCACAGTCCGCTGGAGCTGATAGCGCAGATCGAGAAGGGAATGCGGTTTGATATTCTGTTTCTGGATGTTCTGATGCCAGGGGTCAACGGAATTGAGACGGCACAGGAGATCCGGGAATATGACAGTGCCATGAAGATTATTTTCCTTACCTCTTCTGCGGAGTATGCAGTGGAATCTTATACGGTCAATGCATATTTTTATCAGTTGAAGCCTATCTGGCCGGAGAGTTTTTACAGGCTGATGGATTCTGTGCTCAAGGAATGCGCGCAGGAGCAGAGAAGAAGCCTGATCCTCAGATGCAAAAGCGGGATCACCCAGATCAGTCTGGACAGGCTTATGTACTGTGAGGTCCAGGGACGGACACTGGTCTTTCATATGCAGAACGGCGAACAGCTGAAGAGTGTGGGAAGCATGGATGATTTAAGCGGACAGCTTGCAAAATACAACAACTTTCTTCGGGCGCACAGGTCTTATCTTGTTAATATGGAATACATCAAAACTATTTCTTCCAAAGCAATCCTCATGGTAAATCAGGATGAGATCCCGGTTCCCCATGGAAAATGTTCAGAAATCAAAAATCAATATCTGGAATATGCATTCAGTAAAGATCAGGTGGTGCTTGCCTGATGGTCGATTCAATGCATTTTTTGGTCGGTTTGTGTCGAACCGGCCATTTTTTTGTTTTTCTCCTGTACACTGGAAACAACAGGTGGAACTTAATAACCACAAAACAATGTGACGAAGGAGAAAGAATATGAAGAGAAAAGTACTTGCAATGATGATGAGCCTGACTCTGGCGATGGCAGTAACTGCATGTGGAGGATCTGATACGGAGACTGATGCAGCAGATACAGCAGTGGAAGAAACTGTTGATGATACTGCAGAAGCAGATGAGGCAGAGACAGAGGATGTAGCAGCAGAGGATACTTCTGAGGAAGCAGATGAGGATCTTGGACCGCTGTACTCTATCGAAGCAGCAGTGGCACCGGATGTAGCAGGAACAACCTGGCATTTTGTAGGTGCTATGCTTAGCGGCGAAGAACTTGATGCAGAGACAGCAACTGGTGTTCTGGATCAGAACTATGGTGGAACGCTTGATATGGTATTTGATGAAGATGGCAATGCAACCATGGAGCAGGGAGGCGGAAACCTCACTGGTACTTATGAGTATGTAGATGAGTACACCTTACTGGTATCTCTGGACAACAGCGGAAGCACACTGAATTATGCATGTGCATTTGCTGAGGACGAGGACGGAGTGACCATGGTACTTATGAATGATGATACTGGATATAACGGAATCTATTTCATGCAGTAAGATCCACAGATAAAATTGAATCGCGACAGCGGATGCGGGGTGATCCGCATCCGCTGTTTTTGCATGGAGGGGTCTTTGATGAAAAGCCTGGTGATTGTAATTTTACTTCTGATCCTGCTGATGATCTGGATTCTTATGACAAAGAAAAAACTGGTGGTAATGGATGAGAACGTGAACCTTGCTATGGGACAGCTTGGTGTGCAGGTTTTCTCCCAGTTTGATGCTGCAATGCTGTTGGTGGATCTGGTGGAATCTTATACAGAGAAAGATGGCAGTCGGCTGAAGAAAATGATTCAGACAGAATATCGGATCCTTACAGCCAGATCAATGCCTTCGGATGTGTTGAAACAGGAGCGTGTGATCCAGAAGGTCCTGGATGAAATTTCTGATATTTCCGGAAAATATCCGGAACTGAAAGAAGACAGAGGATATGTAAAATGCCTGGATGCGGTGGAGAGTTATAAAAAAATGGTGTGGACCAGTAGATTGATCTATAATGATATTGTGACAAAATACAACCAGGCGATTCGTATGGTTCCCACCTGTCTGGTCGCTGGCATTCTTGGTTTTCATAAAAGAGAATATCTGGAATCGGGAGAATATTAGGAGGATATGAATATGGGATTATTCAGCAATAATAAAAAATTATGTCCGGTCTGTGGAAAGCCGACTCCAAGGCTTCTGGCAACCAAGGTGGAGGATATGCCCATCTGTAAGGACTGTGACCGGAAGATCGACCTGCCTAAGGGGCTGGTGGATAAGATGACACTGGATAAATTCAGCAAATACATTTCCTATCATGATCAGCAACAGCCTCTGAGGGACAAATTTACAGAGACATACCGCTTTGATTTTGGGTTCGGAAAAGGAACATTTGTGATGGATGCATCCCATGGATTCTTCAAACTGAAGGATGACGAAAATGCACTGATCATGAAAATATCCAATTTCAAGAGTCTGAGGGTGCTGGAGGATGACAAGCCTCTGTATGAAAGCCAGGGCGGCACGATCAAATGTTATAAGAGTATGATGCCATCAAAGATCAGAGCCATGTCCACCCAGATCACGCAGTATGAGGCGCAGAGACGGGAATATGAGATGGTAGAACAGATGGAACGGATGCGGGATGAACGGGACCGCCTTTATGATGAGCGAGACCGTCGGCTTGGCGGCAGAAGACTGGATGAGCGAGACCGTCGGATGGATGATCGGCGATTTGACGAGCGTTCCACGAGAACTTACCGCAGTGAACCGACTTTTGATGTGAAAGGCCCATTCCGCTACTTTTATGTGGAACTTGCCATGAAACATCCGTACTGGGGTTCGATCCGCTGGCCGCTGGCTGCACCGGAATTTGACAGGTACTATCCAAGTGTGAATACCTATCTGCAGGAGTATGAGGATAAGGTGGATCAGCTTCATACACTGGTGGTCAATCTGATCCAGATGGTAAGCCCGGGGGCAAAAGAGATTCAGATGTCTGCGGCAGGAAGTGCAGGTGCGGCAGCCGCTCAGCCGGTCAAGAGCGTGCTCGGCAATAAGAAACCAGCTGCTGCCGCAGGAACAAGTGCCGTGGAGGAGATCAAGAAATACAAAGAACTTCTGGATGCAGGAGTTATCACACAAGAAGAATTTTCAGCAAAGAAAAAGCAGCTGATGGGAATCTGAGTTTACATGGGAGGGATGCGAATGAAAAAGAGATTTCTGGCAGCATTCATGATTCTGGTGATGGGGTGTGCTTTGACAGCCTGTGACGAAGAGGAGACGGCAGACGGACAGACTGCGGATACTGCTTCCGAAGCAGAAGAGGGAAGCTGGTCAATCTACTGGTATCTCTGTGGAAGTGATCTGGAATCTGGTGGTGGATTTGCCACCTATGATCTGAGTGAGCTTATGGAGGTGGAGCTTCCGGAAAATGTAAATGTGGTCATTGAGACGGGTGGATCTTCCGAGTGGCAGAATGATGTGGTCGATGCAGACCACCTGCAAAGATGGCTGTACAGCAGTGAAGGACTGGAACTGGTGGATGAGCAGCCTTCTGCAAGTATGGGAGAAGCAGAGACTCTTGCAGATTTCCTGCAGTTTGCAAAGAACAATTATCCGGCTGAAAAGACAGCTGTGGTATTCTGGAACCATGGAGGTGGTTCTGTGTCGGGTGCTTCGTTTGACGAACTGTATGGATTTGATTCATTGACCCTGGATGAAATGTACACAGCATTTGCCAGTGTGTGGGAGCCTTCGGAAGAAGAACAGCCTTTGGAGCTGGTAGGATTTGACACCTGTCTGATGGCAACAGTGGATGTGGCATATACGTTTTCGGATCTGGCACACTATCTGGTTGCATCCGAGGAGACAGAGCCTGCCAATGGATGGTATTATTCCCAGTGGGTTGGTGCCCTTGCGGATGATCCTTCCATGGATGGAGAAGAGCTGGGGCGTGTGATCTGTGATGCTTATTATGCAGGCTGTGAGGAAGTGGGAACTCAGGACAACACCACTCTTTCTCTTACAGATCTGACAAAAGTGGGACCGCTTCTGACGGCTTATGATACCTTTGGCTCAGAAGCACTGGCGGCAGCCTGCGAAGATCCTGGATTCTTCTCACAGTTCGGCCGTGTGGCGGCAAAGAGTGAGAATTATGGAGGTAATACCAGAGAGCAGGGTTATACCAACATGGTGGATCTTGGTCATATGGCAAGACAGAGTTCTGATATGCTGGGGTCTGCCAAGGACGTGCTGGATGCACTGGAGGACTGCGTTCTGTATCAGGTAGGAGGTCAGTATCGGACAGAAGCGACCGGACTTTCCTGCTATTATTCCTACAATGGTGATGTGGATGATTTCTGGGGCTATGCTAATATTGGCACAGGAGCTGCGTTCAAATATTTCTATGCCTATGAGCTGACCGGTGAACTGGATGATTCGGGTATGGAATATATTAAAAATATGCAGTTTGAGGAGCTGCCGGAGGTGAAGAATCTTCTGTCTGTGGACTGGGACGGAGCACCGCTGGATGTGACGGATGATGGTATCTCCTATCTGACATTGGGACCGGAAGCCAATGATATTCTGGCTGGAATCGGCTTTAGCCTTTATTATGTGGATGAGGAAGATGACCTGATGCTCTGGCTGGGAACCGATAATGATATGAACGCAGACTGGGAAAATGGAGTCTTCTATGACAATTTCCGCGGAGTCTGGGGAAGCATTGATGGCAACATGGTTTTCATGGAGCTGAGCGACGAAAGCGAAGATTATACTATGTTTTCTGTTCCGATTCTCCTGAACGGAGAGGAATATAATCTGCAGGTTGTCTATGATTTCACTACTGAAGAGTGGAGCATCCTTGGCGCACGTCAGGGCATTGATGATACGGGTATGGCTGACAAGGAACTGCGGCTTCTGGAGGAAGGTGATGAGATCACAACCATCTGGTATGCAGCAACCGCAACCGGTGATGATGATTTTGAAGCTTATACCGCAGATACCTTCACAGTGACTGCAGATACCAGCTTTGATGAGATGAAACTTCCGGATGGAAGCTATTCCATGGTATACGAGATGCGTGACGCCATGGATAATTACGCATACTCTGATGCTGTGATCTTTGATTGTGCAGACGGTGAGATCCAGACGACGGTATTTACAGAGTAAAATGCTGACATAGAAGCCAATGCCAATGCAGGTGGAGGCTTTACGTCCTCCTTTCAGGGCAGCCTTATGGCTGCCCTTTTTTCATGCCACATTGCTGCACGACTATTATTTATCGTAAAACAATAAAAATATATTGACAAATACAGGAAGTACAAGTATACTGAAGCCACAATAAGGAAAAAGGAGAAGAAAAATGGAACAGCGTACATTGGTAAAATGGTTGAAGATACTGGTATTATTTGCAGCGGTCTGTGGACTGGGACTGGCAGGAGGTGTGCTGCCACTGGCAGGACAGTGGCTGGTGGAGAGCTATCCAGAGTTTTCCTATTGCTTCTGGCCGTGGCTCATCTTTCTGTGGGTTTTGTCGATTCCTTGCTTTTGGGCTCTGTATCTGGCGTGGAAGATATTTGGAAATATTGAAAAGGATCATGCATTTACTACGGAAAATGCAGAGTATATGGGACGTATTTCTTTTCTGGCGGTAGCGGATGCTGTGGTGCTCTTGGTGGGAAATGTGTTGTTCTGGCTGATTGGTATGAATCATCCAGGAATATTGCTTTTGTGCTTTGTGGTCACGCTGATCGGTATTGGATTTTCTGTAGCGGCAGCAGCATTGTCTCATCTCATTTGGAAAGCGGCTGATCTGCAGGATCAGAGCGACTGGACCATCTAGGAGGGCGAACATATGTCGATCATTATCAATATAGATGTCATGCTTGCAAAGCGGAAAATGAGCGTTACAGAGCTATCTGAACGGGTTGGGATCACCATGGCGAATATTTCCATATTAAAAAATGGTAAGGCCAAGGCAATCAAGCTGAGTACCTTAAACAGCATCTGCAAAGCACTTAACTGTCAGCCAGGAGATATTCTGGAATATGTGGAGGATGAGGACGATGAATGCATTTGATCGTGTAAAGGGAATGGATCGGATCTTCTGCGGACTGTATCTGCTGCTTGGCTATGGATTTATTTGGATGTTCACGAACAGTACTTCTGCATGGTGCCTGCCTGTCTACACCGTTTTTTATACAGCAGTGGTGCTGGTGTATGCCAGGACTTTGGGAATCCGTCCTGTGAAGGAAAGCTGGTTCTGGTTTGTGATTTTGCTGATACTCGGAATTTCTCAGGAAATGGACAATGGCATGATGGTCGGACGGTTTCTGGCATTACTGCTGGTGGCTGCTTACTGGACATTCGCAGTATCAGGGAGACTGCTGGATCAGGGACGAACATCCGGCTGGATCTTATTCGATGGATGGAATGCATTGGGAATGGTACCATTTACCAATATGGATGCCCTGATCCGGGTGTTGTTTCACCAGAAGAGCGGTGACGGGGAGCAGGACAAAACATCCCTGTCAGAAATGAAAGCGGTGGCTCTGGGTTTGGGGATAGCAGCAGTTCTCCTGTGTATCCTGCTGCCGCTTCTGTCTGGTGCGGACGCCGGATTTGAGATGCTGACAGGAGATGTGGCAGACTGGATCACGGCGCATCTGCTGGGATTTGCCCTTCGTATGTGCTTTGCAATACCTGTGTCATTTTATCTGTTTGGTCTGACTTTTGGAGGACTGACTGGACGGCATACAGACTATATCAAGGAAGATATGCTGAAAAAGACAAAAAACCAGATTCAGATCCTGCCGGTACCGGCAGCGGTCACAACTTTTGTGCTAATCTGTGGTGTGTATCTATTATTTATCGGACTGCAGGGGTCATACCTGTTCTCGGCACTGGCTGGAAAGCTGCCGGAGGCATTTACCTATGCAGAATATGCCAGAAGGGGATTTTTTGAATTGTGTCAGGTATCGGTGTGGAACCTTTGTATTTTGATCATGTCAGATCTGTTCACCAGTCGGAAAGACAAACAGTTCATGTGTCTGAAAGGAATGAATGTCTGTCTGTCGGTGCTGACACTGCTTCTGATCACCACAGCGATTGGGAAAATGTTCCTGTACATCAGTGCCTATGGGCTGACTGCTTACCGGATTCTGTCACTTACCTTTATGCTGTGGCTGACGATTATATTTGTGGGATGGATCATCCGTCAGTGGAGGACATTTCCTCTGGCGAGAATCAGCATTCTGACAGGAGCAGTGCTCTACACCCTTCTTTGTGTGCTTCCGATGAGCAGTCTTTGCAGATATTATAATCTATGGGCACAGACGCATGGATTTTTACACTGAAAAGTGCTATACTGGTAGGCACAAAGGGTGATTGACCCGAAGTCAGAAGGAGGAAATTCGTATGATGTTGGAAGAGTCGGTTAAAGTTTTGACCATGCAGGAGGAAATACTTCAGTTTTCTCATTTTACGAATGAGGATGCATGGGAGCTTGGTAGCTATATGGTTGAAGAAGCAGCCAGAAATGATCTGCCTGTGGCGGTCAGCATCCGTCTGAATAATGGTTACACAGTGTTTCAGTATGGATTCAGTGGGACCAACTGCAGTAATGAATTGTGGATGAAGAGAAAAGAAAATACCGTCCGCATGATGGAGATGAGTTCCCTGCGTTTATATATGCTTCTTAAGCTGAAGCAGGAAACACTGGAAGACAGGGGGTTAAATGGAAAAGATTACGTAGCCAGAGGCGGCGCATTCCCGATCCGTGTGGAAGGTGTGGGAGTGATCGGAAGCGTGATCGTATCGGGACTTGATCATATGGCAGATCATGATTTTGCAGTAGCATGCATCAGTCAGTACCTGCGGATCGACAATATCCCTCGTCTGCCGGTGAATTATTGACACATATTTTTTGAATATTTGCATATCTCTGAATAAAATTCACAAAACACTTGCGGAAAAACCATATTTTATGTACAATATTCCTATATAAAACGGCGGGGAGGGGATTCGTAACCAGCCGAATAAAGGGGGATCAGATATATGGAAGATCGTATGTTCAAAATTATTTCACCTGCTGACAAAAAAGTAGCCCTGAAGGTTATCCCGGGACACTTTGTGACTTCTCATTCTCATATCACTCATTATATAGATATGACTACATTAAGAGCCCGTCAGAATGAGGCAGAAGCGGCAGCAAGACTGTTGGCAGCAAAATATGCCAATACAACGATGGTAGATACGATCATCTGTCTGAACGGATGTGAAGTGATCGGTGCATACCTGGCACAGGAGCTGAGCCGTTCTGGTATCCGGTGTATGAATGCTCATGAAACAATTTATGTGACTGCTCCGGAACAGGACATCAACGGTCAGATGATCTTCCGCGACAACACGAAGCTGATGGTGCAGGGAAAGAATGTATTGATCCTGTCCACCTCCATCACGACTGGTGTGACACTTGACAAGGCAATTGACAGTGTTGAATATTACGGAGGGCGTGTGCAGGGAATCGCTTCTGTCTTCAGTTTTATCAGCAAAGCAAGAGGCGTTGAGGTCAACAGCATTTTCGGTGCCAAAGATATGAAGGGTTATGCTTCTTATGATGCAAGAGTGTGTCCTATGTGTAAGGCAAAACAGAAAATTGATGCGATCGTCAATGGATTTGGATACAGCAAGATGTAGCAACGGAAAGTTTTTTGAAAAACATTGGGGGAGGGGCTTGCCAACTTCCCCCTTTTTGTGTATAATAACGACAATTTGGGTATTTTTAAGACAGGAAAGGACAAAGGTGAAAAGATGAAAGCATTTCTTATTCTGGAAGATGGCCATGTCTTTACAGGCAGAAGCATCGGTTCCACCCGCGAAGCGGTCAGTGAGATCGTGTTCAATACGTCTATGACGGGATATCTGGAAGTCTTGACGGACCCCTCTTATGCAGGGCAGGCAGTCGTAATGACTTATCCTTTAATTGGCAACTATGGAATCTGTTATGAGGATATGGAGTCAGAAAGACCATGGGTTGATGGTTTTATTGTCCGTGAGTTATCCAGAATGCCGAGTAATTTCCGGTCTGAGGATACAATTCAGAATTTTCTTGAAAAAAATGACATTCCTGGTATCTGCGGCATAGATACGCGTGCACTTACCAAAATCTTACGTGAGTCTGGTACCATGAACGGTATGATTACCACTGATGAAAATTATAATATGGATGAAGTCATGAAGAAGCTGAAGGCTTATTCAACCGGGGATGAAGTTTCCAAGGTGAGCTGCCGTGAGAAAAAGGTGCTGCCAGGTGACGGCTATAAAGTAGCACTTCTTGATCTTGGTGCAAAGAAAAATATTGCCAGATCATTAAATGAGCGTGGTTGTGAGGTGACGATCTATCCATCTACCACAACTGCAGAAGAGATCATTGCATCCAGACCGGATGGAATCATGTTATCCAACGGCCCTGGAGATCCGAAGGCCTGTGTGCAGGTGATCAAAGAGATCCGCAAGCTCTATGAGACAGAGATCCCGATCTTTGCAATCTGTCTGGGACATCAGCTCATGGCACTTGCTACAGGTGCAGATACTTTTAAATTGAAATATGGACACCGCGGCGGCAATCACCCGGTGAAAGATATGGAGACTGGAAGAGTTTATATCTCTTCTCAGAACCATGGTTATGCGGTCGATCCTGAGAGTCTTGACCCACAGGTTGCTGTGCCGGCATTTACCAATGTGAATGATGGAACCAACGAAGGTCTGAAATATGTAGGAAAAAATATTTTCACAGTTCAGTACCATCCGGAGGCATGCCCCGGACCGCAGGATTCCAGTTACCTGTTTGACAGATTTTTGAAAATGATGGAGGAAAAGAAGAATGCCTAAGAATCCGGATATTAAAAAAGTACTGGTGATCGGTTCTGGCCCTATCGTCATCGGACAGGCTGCCGAGTTTGACTATGCAGGTACACAGGCCTGCCGTTCTCTGAAGGAAGAGGGACTTGAGGTTGTTCTTCTCAACTCTAACCCGGCTACGATCATGACGGATAAAGACATTGCAGACCGTGTTTATATTGAACCATTGACAGTAGATGTGGTTGAACAGCTGATCCTGAAAGAAAAGCCGGACAGCGTGCTGCCGACTCTTGGAGGACAGGCAGGACTGAATCTGGCAATGGAGCTGGATGAGAGAGGATTCTTCGAGAAGACTGGTGTAAAACTGATCGGTACGACTTCCCAGACCATCAAAAAAGCAGAGGACCGTCTGGAATTCAAGGCAACCATGGAGAAGATCGGCGAGCCGGTAGCTCCGTCTCTGGTTGTTGAGAATCTGGAGGATGGTATCGCATTTTCCAATAAGATCGGTTATCCGGTAGTGCTTCGTCCGGCGTATACGCTTGGTGGAAGCGGCGGTGGAATCGCACACAATCAGGAAGAACTGGAGGAGATCCTTGCAAATGGACTTCGTCTTTCCCGTGTAGGCCAGGTGCTGGTTGAGCGTTGTATCGCAGGCTGGAAAGAGATCGAGTACGAGGTAATGCGTGACGGAGCAGGAAATGTGATCACCGTCTGCAACATGGAAAATATCGACCCTGTCGGCGTACATACCGGTGACAGTATCGTTGTAGCACCTTCCCAGACTCTGGGGGATAAAGAATATCAGATGCTCCGTACTTCTGCACTGAATATCATCAGTGAGCTGAAGATCACTGGAGGATGTAACGTACAGTTTGCTCTTCATCCTGAGAGCTTTGAGTACTGTGTGATCGAGGTAAACCCGCGTGTAAGCCGTTCTTCTGCACTGGCTTCCAAGGCAACTGGTTATCCGATTGCAAAGGTGGCTGCAAAGATCGCCATCGGATATACACTGGATGAGATCAAAAATGCAATTACCGGACAGACTATGGCAAGCTTTGAGCCGATGCTGGACTATTGTGTCGTTAAGATGCCGCGTCTGCCATTTGATAAATTCATCAGTGCAAAAAGAACACTGACCACACAGATGAAAGCGACCGGAGAGGTCATGAGTATCTGTGACAGCTTTGAGGGTGGCCTTATGAAAGCCATCCGTTCTCTAGAGCAGCATGTGGACAGCCTTATGTCTTATGATTTCAGTCATCTGGACAGAGAAGGACTGTTAGAGCAGCTGGCAGTTGTAGATGACCGTAGAATCTGGGTGATCGCAGAGGCACTCCGCCAGGGAATTTCTTATGAAGAGATCCATGATATTACAAAGATTGATATCTGGTTCATTGACAAGATCGCAATCCTGGTAGAGATGGAGCAGGCTCTGAAGACACAGGAACTGACCGTTGATCTTCTGAAAGAAGCAAAACGGATTGAATTCCCGGATAACGTGATCGCACGTCTGACTGGTAAGACCGAGGATGAGATCAAACAGATGCGTTATGACAATGGTATCGTGGCAGCATTCAAGATGGTAGATACCTGTGCAGCTGAGTTTGAAGCATCCACACCGTATTACTATTCTGTATTCGGAAGTGAGAATGAAGCAGTTGAGACCAAAGACCGCAAGAAGGTCCTGGTTCTTGGTTCCGGTCCGATCCGTATCGGACAGGGTATCGAGTTTGACTTCTGTTCTGTACATTGCACCTGGGCATTCTCCAAAGAAGGATATGAGACCATCATTATCAATAACAACCCGGAGACCGTAAGTACAGACTTCGATATTGCAGATAAACTGTATTTTGAGCCGCTGACACCGGAAGATGTGGAGAGCATTGTCCGTCTGGAAAAACCGGATGGAGCGGTAGTACAGTTTGGTGGACAGACCGCTATCAAACTGACCGAAGCTCTGATGAAGATGGGTGTTCCGATCCTTGGTACTTCCGCAGAAAATGTAGATGCGGCTGAGGACAGAGAGCTGTTTGATGAGATCCTGGAGCAGTGCCAGATCCCGAGACCAAAGGGAGGAACCGTATATACTGCAGAGGAAGCAAAAGAGGTTGCCAACCGTCTTGGTTACCCGGTACTGGTTCGTCCGTCTTATGTACTTGGCGGCCAGGGTATGCAGATCGCTATCAATGATGAAGATGTGGAAGAATTTATCGGCATCATCAACCGGATCGCACAGGATCATCCGATCCTGGTAGATAAATATCTGCAGGGTAAGGAGATCGAGGTCGATGCAGTATGTGATGGCGACGACATCCTGATCCCGGGTATTATGGAGCACATTGAGCGTGCCGGTATCCATTCTGGAGACAGTATCTCTGTTTACCCGGCAAAGAGTATCAGTGACCATGTGAAAGCAACTATTGAAGAATATACCAAACGACTGGCGCGTTCTCTGCATGTCGTCGGACTGATCAACATTCAGTTTATCGCAGTGGGCGAGGATGTATATGTAATCGAGGTGAACCCGCGTTCCAGCCGTACCGTGCCATATATCAGTAAAGTAACCGGAATCCCGATCGTTCCGCTGGCAACCAAAGTGATTCTTGGTCATAAGATCAAAGATCTTGGTTATACACCGGGACTGCAGCCGGAAGCTGATTATTATGCAGTGAAGATGCCGGTATTCTCCTTCGAGAAGATTCGTGACGCTGATATCAGCCTTGGACCGGAGATGAAGTCTACCGGTGAGTGTCTGGGAATTGCCAAGACCTTCAATGAGGCTCTCTACAAAGCATTCCTCGGTGCTGGTATTTGCCTGCCGAAATACAAGAACATGATCATGACCGTCCGTGATGAGGACAAGCCGGAGGCTGTGGAGATCGCCAAGAGATTTGAAGCTCTGGGATACAACATCTACGCAACCAAAGGAACTGCCCGTGCGTTGATGGATGCAGATGTACAGGTTCGTCTGACCAGAAAAGTAGAGCAGGAGTCTCCGAACATTCTGGATCTGATCCTTGGACATGAGATCGATCTTGTCATCGATACCCCGTCTCAGGGCGTGGAGCACAGCCATGATGGATTTGTGATCCGCCGTCATGCCATCGAGACAGGTGTAAATGTGCTGACTGCCATTGATACGGCAAAAGCACTGGTTACTTCTCTGGAAGATACCGATCACAAAAATCTGATCCTGATCGATATTGCAAGACTGTAAATAACTGAAAAATATATAGAAAAGAACGGTTCATTGCAGCCGTTCTTTTTATGTGGTTCTTTGTATGTGGACTGGATGGCACAAGTTTGATGAATTTCATCTTCGCAGAGAAGACTTTTCAGATCTGATGCGTACATCAGCATCTCATCTGAAGATCGGATTTACCATGGGTTTTCAGATGTCAGTGATGTGTATTGGACAGCTTTCCATGCAGAGTGCAGTCAATGCGCTGGGTTCAGTGGCAGTGGCCGGATATACGGTAGCAACTAAAGTAGACCAGGTATCTGTACTGGTCAACAATGCCATGATATCAGCTGTCTCTGCGTTTGTATCCCAGAATTATGGTGCAGGGAACAGAGAGCGGATCCGTCAGGGAGTACGTGCGGGACTGATTCAGACACAGGCATTGAATGTGCTGATGGGCGTGGGAATCCTGTTGCTGCGGGAACCTATTGTGGCATTGTTTATTGAACATCCGACAAAAGAGATCATAGTATATTCCAACGGGTATCTGAACTGGGTGGCTCCGTGCTATCTGCTTCTTGGATTTCTGGCTATCTATCGTTGTGCAGTTCAAAGCATGGGAAATACCATTGCGCCTTTTACGGCTTGTATTATTGAACTGGTCATGAGACTTGGAAGTACCATCGGACTCTGCGCAGTAGCCGGATACCTGGGTGTCTGTTTGGCGAGTCCACTGGCATGGCTGGGTGCGTGTTCACTGCTTGTGCCGGTATATTATCATATGGTAACTATTCAGAGCCATGCGCATGTTCAATAAATATGCGGTTCATGCTTGCATGACAGAGCATATTTATGAACATGTATATGGCGAGAAGCCATACATGAGCAAAAGTCGCTAGATGTCCAGGGGACATCTGCTTAGCGAGGACCGTAGTGAAACGGAGACAGCCTCGTAGAGGCGGTTTTGCGAATGTGGCTCTGAATAGTTACATCATATAACACAGGAATAGAAAGAGTGTGAAAATATGAATCAAGATTATTTGATAAAAAAGAAGCCTATGTATGCGCTGGCGTTGTTTGCGCTGCCTATGATCATCGGAAATCTGTTTCAGCAGACCTATACGATGGTGGATTCAGCCATTGTCGGCCGTTATGTGAGTGAGCAGGCACTGGCGGCGGTGGGGGCTTCTTATTCGCTGACAAATGTATTTATCTGTGTGGCCATCGGCGGCGGTATGGGGGCATCGGTAGTGGTGAGCCGTCATTTTGGTGCAAAAGCCTATGATCGTATGAAGACTGCAGTCTATACGGCACTGCTTACTTTTCTTGCCATCAGTATCCTGCTGGGAAGTGTGGGGCTGCTCTGCGGAAAATGGATCATGAATCTGTTGCAGACGCCGTCAGATGTGCTGGACCTGTCTGTGGTGTATCTGAATATTTATTTTCTGGGATTGCCATTTCTGTTTATGTACAATGTGTTGTCCGCTATGTTCAATGCCCTTGGCAAATCCCGGATTCCTCTGTATTTTCTGGTCTTTTCGTCAATCTTCAATGTTGGACTGGATATTTTTATGGTAAAGTCTCTTCATATGGGAGTTGCCGGTGTAGCCTGGGCCACGCTGATCGCGCAGGGAATCTCGGCAGTACTGTCTTTCTGCGTGCTGCTGCGGACTTTATGGGGAATGAAAGGAAATCAGGATGTTGCGCTGAAAACAGGGACGGGCAGCATCTGGAAACATATTTTCAGTATGACAGAACTTCGTACTATGACAGGCATTGCACTTCCGTCGATCCTGCAGCAGTCTACCGTGTCCATCGGTATGATGCTGGTACAATCCGTGGTCAACAGCTTTGGTTCTCAGATGCTGGCAGGTTATTCGGCTGCTATGCGTGTGGAATCCATATGTGTTGTTCCCATGTCTGCCATGGGAAATGCCATTTCTTCTTATACGGCACAGAATATCGGAGCAGAACAGAAAGACCGGGTCAGAGAGGGATATCGTGCGGTGACCATTATGGTCCTTGGCTTTGCAGCAGTGATCTGTCTGGCCCTGGAACTGTCAGGAGACAGCCTTGCTTATCTGTTCCTGGGGGCAGATGGCACGCCAGCAGCTATGCAGACAGCTGTGAGCTGCATGATGTTCATGGGCTGGTTTTACTGTCTGATTGGTTTTAAGATGACTGCAGACGGTGTGCTCAGAGGAGCTGGTGATATGAAACTCTTTACTGTAGCAAATCTGGTAAACCTTGGAATCCGTGTGATTGTAGCTGTGACCATGGCTCCAAGATGCGGTATCTTCATGGTGTGGGCGGCAGTTCCGGTAGGCTGGACTGCTAACTGGCTGATCTCCTATTGCAGGTATCGAACCGGGAAATGGGAGAAGCGGTGAAAAACCGTGAATGCCTCTCTGTTCAATAAGATTTTTACTAACCTGCCAATTAGCAACCCGCGGGCTAGATTTTGGGTAGCCACCCCTATTACGCCGCGTATGCTGCCCAAAACATCATTCAATTAGCAACCCGCGGGCTAGATTTTGGGCAGCCACTCCCAGTTTGCCGCGTTTGCTGCCCAACACTTCATCCAATTAACAACCCGCGAGCTAGATTTTGGGCAGCCGCTCCCAGTTTGCCGCGTTTGCTGCCCAACCCATCATCCAATTAGCAACCCGCGGGCTAGATTTTGGGCAGCCGCACCCACTATGCCGCGTTTGCTGCCAAATACATCATTCAATTAGCAACTCGCGGGCTAGGTTTTGGGCAGCCATCCCCACAGCACCGCGTTTGCTGCCCAACCCATCATCCAATTAGCAACCCGCGGGCTAGATTTTGGGCAGCCATCCCCACAATGCCGCGCATGCTGCCCAAAACTTCATCCAATTAGCAACCCGCGGGCTAGATTTTGGGCAGCCGCTCCCAGTTTGCCGCGTTTGCTGCCCAAAACTTCATTCAATTAGCAACCCGCGGGCTAGATTTTGGGCAGCCACCCCCCACTTCGCCGTGTTTGCTGCCCAATACTTCATCCAATTAGCAACCCGCGGACTGGATTTTGGGCAGCCATCCCCACAACGCCGCGTTTGCTGCCCAATACTTCATTTAATTCATCAAAATTTTTATTTTGTCCTACAAAAAGTCATTCATATGGCTCCGTGTCCATCGGAATCATATGAATGGCTTTTATTATGCCAAGAAAGGAGAGTACATCATATAATGGAGTACGTGGATATCTGGATAGCGTCGGGTATAAAAATGACAAGGAGAGGACATATGAATTTGAATTATATGAAAGCTTTTGTTACTACAGTTATGAGTCTGGTGGCATCGATGCTGGGAGTGTTATACATTCCTGTGCTTTTGATGGTTGCCTGCAACGTGATCGATTATGTCACAGGCATCTGGGCAGCTGGGTATCGACAGGATGGAGGTGTCAGTTCTTATTGTAGCATGTGCGGGATCATTAAAAAGGTGACCATGTGGCTATTGGTATTTGTAGGTGCTATCATTGATCAGCTTCTGGCATATGCAGCTCAGACGATAGGATATCAGCTGCCGTTTACATTTCTGGTGGCATGTGTGGTAGCAATTTGGATCATCTGCAATGAGCTGATCAGTATTCTGGAAAATATGGTCGATATTGGAATTGAATTGCCTGCATTTTTGCTTCCGTTGGTGAGAAAATTGAAAACTACGGTGGATAAGATGGGCGGAACGGACCAGGAAGAATAGTATAAATTGTGGGGGCGGCATGAGCCGCCCCTTTTGCGCCGGCACAAACCGGAAGGAAGGAGAACTATATGAAAATCAACGTGCATGCTGGACATAATCCAGCTGGAAAAGTAGCTTGCGGAGCAGTTGGACTTATCAATGAATCAATCGAGGCCAGAAGAGTAAAAGATGAGGTGATCAGTAAGCTTCGTCAGCTTGGTCATACCGTTTATGACTGTACGGTTGATAACGGTACCGGACAGGCCGATGTGCTGAAAAAGATCATTGCGAAATGCAATGCCCATGCAGTAGATCTGGATGTTTCCATTCACTTCAACTCTGGAGCGGGCGATAAAGGTGGAAACGGCAAGACCACTGGTGTGGAGTGTTATGTCTATTCTGCTGCAAGTAAGGCAAAGGCATTTGCTGAAAAGATCTGCCAGGCGATCAGCAATCTGGGATTCAAGAACCGTGGTGTGAAGATCAGTCAGAAACTGTATGTGCTTAAAAAAAGTAAAGCACCGGCACTGCTGTTGGAGTGTTGCTTTGTGGACGACAAGGACGATGTGCAGTTATACTCCTATGAGAAGATGGCGGATGCTATCGTGTATGGAATCACTGGAGAGCACGTGCAGATTGCACCGGAAACGGATAAAGCAGAGCAGGGCGAGGAAACTTCCACGGGTGACAGAAAAGCTCTGTATCGTGTCCAGGTAGGAGCTTACAGCGCCAGATACAATGCGGAAGCACAGGCGGAAAAGTTGAGAAAAGCTGGCTTTGATGCGGCTATTGTTCAGGCATAAATCGTGTTACTAAATTGTTATTAAATCTTATATTTTGACATGATTTTGCATTTTTTTCAAAAGTGAGATTTCCTATAATACTGAGAAAAATTGGCATTTGAGAAAAATGTCTATTCAGAGCCACATTCGCAAAATCGCCTCTGCGAGGCTTTTCTTTTGCTCATGATGGCTTCTCGCCATATACATATTTAAAAATATGCTCGATCATGCAAGCATGGCTCGCATATTTATTAAATATGTGCATGGCTCTGAATAGTTACAATAAAATTAAGATTAATTAAGAATTATATAGATTAATCTATGATATACTTTGTATAGGGCATGGTTCCCTTTGAACCGGAACCATGCCCTAATATTCTATAAATACAGGAGGAGAAGCGTGGAAAAGACACGGGAACCTGCGATTCAGGTGAAGAACCTCTATAAAATATTCCGGGTGGGCAATGAAAAAGTACGTGCGCTCAACGGTGTGGATCTGACTATCTACAAAGGTGAGTTCTGTGCGATTGTCGGTACATCCGGTTCTGGAAAATCTACCATGCTGAACATGCTTGCCGGGCTGGAAAAGCCGACCAAAGGCGAAGTGATCGTGGCTGGCGAGCATCTGGAAAAAATGAATGAAAATCAGCTTGTCAAGTTCCGGAGGGAACATGTGGGATTTATTTTTCAGTCCTTTAATCTGCTGGGAACCATGAATGCTATTGAAAATGTAGCATTGCCGCTGACATTCCGGGGAGTGGATAAGAAGATAAGGGAAGCCAAGGCAGTGGAGATGCTGAAGCTGGTAGGACTTCCTAAACACATGAAGCACCGGCCAAATGAGATGTCGGGAGGACAGCAGCAACGTGTGGGTGTGGCACGTGCCCTGGTATTGGATCCGGAGATCATTTTTGCGGATGAGCCCACTGGTAATCTGGATTCCAAAACATCAGCAGAGGTGCTGGGATTGATGAGAAAAGTTGTGACAGAGAAGAATCAGACAATGGTCATGGTAACCCATGACAACCATCTGGCGGGATTTGCAGACCGCATCTTTCATATCATAGATGGTAAGATCGTGAAGATCGAGGACAGAAGTGAATACAAGGAGGATGAGCAATGAATAAGTGGGGAATGAAAGGAATTGTGCTGGGACTGTGCCTGAGCATGATGGCTCCAATGGCAGTGGCTATGGTGCCGGGAATGAGTGTGGAGGCTGGAGAAACAGATGATGCAAAACTTCTTGCAAAAGCAAAAGCGGATGCGCCTAAAGAATTGGCTGATTATAAGAGATTAATAGATCCGGACAATAAATATGCCAGTAAATTAGATGAAATTATTACGAAAGCACGGGCGCAGATCGATAATATGACCACAGCCACAGGTGTTACCAACTATGTGAGCAAAGCAAAAGCACAGATGGATGCAGTAGTTAATCCCCCCAAAGATGACAAAGATGACAAAGATGACAAAGACGATAACACGACCGTTCCGGTCAATGCAGATCATTTTCTGACCGTTGGCGGCAACTGGGTGACACCGGTGGCCAATGCAGGACAACCGGTGAGCATTGTACTTCCGATCGTGAATATGGGAAAGACCAATGTAACGAAGGCTGTGGTGACTCCGGTGCTCAGTACGGACACTGCTACCTGGCCGTTTGAGATCACCCAGTCAGGATATTCTCAGACCATTGAGGATCTTCCGGGAACCGATACGGGTATGTCTGATATGGACCGCCGCCGGGAACTGACCTGGAATCTTCAGACCAGAAGCGATGTGGGAAATGGATATCAGAAGATTTCCTTTAATGTAAGATATTTTGCATCTGACGGAAGCAGTCAGACCACTACCCTGGATACGTATATTCAGACCAGCGGTACCGCAGGTGTGAGTGCAGATGGAAAAGCATCCACCCCGCGAGTGATCGTGACTGGTTTTGAGACAAATCCAGAAGTGGTACATGCAGGTGACAGCTTTATGCTGACGCTTCATCTGAAAAACACATCTACAGCTACCAGTGTCAACAATATGCTTTTTGAGTTTGATGCGGCAGTAGAGGGAAAAGATTCGGAGACAACCTATGAATCCTTCCTTCCGACTGCAGGTTCCAATACTATTTTTGTAGATAAGATGGCAAAAAATGGGACCAGAGATATTCAGATCGAGATGGAAGCCAGGTCTGATCTGGCACAGAAGCCGTATGCTATTGACGTGAATATGAGTTATGAGGATGAGCATGTGAATGCTTATACAAATAAGGCCAGTGTGTCCATTCCGGTGAAGCAGGAAGCAAGAATCGACATGAGCCAGCCAGAGGTGACACCGTCCAGCATTGATGTGGGCAGTGAAGCCAATGTGATGTTTAGTATCTACAATCTTGGAAAGACCAAGCTTTACAATGTGTCTGTGAAGACTGACAGTGAGTTCTTCTCTGGTGGAGACTGCTTTGTTGGTAACCTGGATTCTGGAGCTACCGGTTCTGTGGATATGTATCTGACCGGAGAAGCAGCGACTACTGACGATGGAACAGTAAAGCTGCAGATCACTTATGAGGATGAGACCGGGGCACCAACTACCGTTGAGAAAGAGATTTCGCTTTTTGTAACAGAACCGGTTTACGATGATGGTATGCATGATGACACCGCGATGCCTGATGGTGACACTGGAAATGGCATGGGAATCGGTGGAAAGATTGCTGTTGTGGTAGTGATTCTTATAGCAGCAGGTGTGGCAGGTGCAGTCATCGTGATGAAACGGAAAAAGAAAAAAGAGCAGCAGAATCTGGAAGACGATATTATGGATCTGGATGAAGAAGATGGAGATAATATCACATCGGATGAGACAGAAGATACAGATGATCAGGAATAGAAGGGGCAGCTTATGAAATTTTCAGATTTGCTTCGCATGAGCGGTTCCAATCTGCTCAGACGAAAGCTTCGTACAGCTCTGACGGTACTGGGAGTGGTCATAGGAACTGCGTCAATCGTGGTTATGATTTCCCTCGGTCTGGGACTTCAGAAAAGCTCCCTGGAGCAGATCGAGCAGTATGGAGGTTTGACGACCATCAATGTAAATACCTGGGGAAATTATAATTCTGATTCATCACAGGAAGAACTGAGGATCGACGATGGCGTTGTGGAGACGATCTCCAAGATTCCTCATGTGGAATTTGCTTCTCCGATACTGAGTACCTATGTGCTGCTGAAGCAGGGAGTTTACGAAGGCAGCCTGACAGTTCAGGGAATGACACAGGAAGCACTTCAGAATATGGATATGAAAGTTGGTGAAGGTACACTTCCGGAAGCAGGTGCTCCGCTTTCGTTCTTCTATGGTAATCAGGTGATCACCAATTTTTATAATTCAAAGACCAATGAAGGCTATTGGGAAAACAGTGAAGCCATAGATGTGGATCTGATGAATCAGCCGGTGTTTGTGATCTTTGATACGGATGCCTATTATCAGTCACAGAATGGTGGAAGTGGAGACGGCAGTAAGCCTACAACTCCTCCGAAGAAATACATTATTCCTACTTGCGGAATGCTGGCTGGAGGGACTGATGAATATAGTGAAAACAGCTATAGTGTTTATGCTGATATTGATGCACTGAAAGCAGAGCTGAAGAAAATCTTCAAAAATAAAGTGATCCCGGGACAGCCTACGACAAAATCCGGGAAACCTTATAAAGAACTCTATTATGAACAGGTCTATGTACGGGTTGATAAGATGGAAAATGTAACAGAAGTACAGAAGACCATACAGGAAATGGGCTATGGCGCCAACAGCAATGCGGAATGGATGGAGCAGACCCAGGAACAGATGAAGATGATCCAGCTGGTGCTTGGAGGAATCGGTGCGGTATCCTTGTTTGTTGCGGCGATCGGTATTGCAAATACCATGATGATGTCTATCTATGAACGGACGAAGGAGATCGGTATCATCAAAGTGCTGGGCTGTGATCTTGGAAATATCAGAACTATGTTTCTGCTGGAAGCTGGATTTATTGGATTTTTCGGAGGTTTGATCGGTTTGATCCTGAGTGGCATTATATCAATTGTGATCAATATGATTGCCGGATCTGCAGCAGGAGGATACTACGAAGGAATCTCTTACATTCCAATCTGGCTGGTGGTAATATCGCTGGCATTTGCGGTGCTGGTAGGCATGGTGGCAGGATTTTTCCCGGCACTTCGGGCAATGAAGCTGAGTCCGCTTGCAGCGATCCGTAATGAGTAAAAAGAAGGAGGGACATTGTGAAACCTGTTTTGAAAAGCAGATTTTACAGTGTCTTTTTTTCTATCTTGCATTGACTTCTAGGAGCTTTGCGTTAAAATAAGAAACGGTGAAAGGAAGAATACGATGGCAGATAGAGGATTGTGTACAAGAGAGGAGATCCCCGCAGAGGCAAAGTGGGCGATTGAAGATTTATATAAAAATGACGATGAATGGGAGGCGGATTTTACCCGATTGAAGGAGCACCTGCCGGAATTGTCTGCTTATGAAGGTCGGCTGGGCGAGAGTGCGCAGACCCTCCTTTCCATGCAAAGATTATGTGACAAAATGAATATGCTCGCAGAAAAAGTGTATGTTTATGCCAATCAGCGACTACATGAAAATACAGATAATGCCGTCTATCAGAATCTGGCAAGCCGCGCACAGAGTCTTCTGGTGGAGATGTCCGAGCGGACTTCTTATATTGAGCCGGAGATCATGGAGCTGCCAGAAGGAACCATTGAGAAATATTTACAGGAAAACGGTGAACTTCGGGTATATGGGCAGTATTTTGAAAATATGATCAGACAAAAGGCACATGTTCTGCCCGGAGAGATGGAAAAGCTTCTGGCATCTGCCGGTGAACTGGCAGAAAGTCCAAAAGATATTTTTTCCATGTTCAACAATGCAGATATCCGTTTTCCGAAGATCACAGGGGAAGATGGCACGGACGTGGAAGTGACCCATGGACGTTTTATTTCTCTGTTGCAGAGCAAGGATCAGAGGGTGAGAAAGGATGCATTTGAGGCATTGTACGGAGTTTATGAGAAATTCCGCAATACCCTGGCAGCAACGTATCGTGCGAACGTGAAGCAGGAAGTATTCTTTGCGAGAGCGAGAAGATATGGATCAGACCTGGAGGGGGCACTGGATGGAAGCCATATTCCGGTGTCTGTCTATGACAATCTGATCCATGTGGTGCATGAGCATCTGCCGCTGATGCATCGGTATGTGAAAATACGTAAAAAACTGCTGGGTCTTGATGAATTGCATATGTATGATCTCTATACACCCATGACAGAGAACAGTGGAGAACATTTTTCTTTTGAAGATGCAAAGGAAACAGTTCTGGAAGGGCTGGCACCCATGGGAGAAGAGTATCTGTCCCATTTGAAAGATGGATTTGAACATGGCTGGATCGATGTGTATGAGAATCAGGGAAAGAGAAGCGGAGCCTATTCCTGGGGAGCATATGGCACGCATCCATATGTGCTGCTGAATTATCAGGGGACATTAAATGATGTATTTACCCTGGCACATGAGATGGGGCATGCACTCCACTCCTGGTATTCTGACGAGACACAGCCGTATATTTATGCCGGTTACCGGATCTTTGTTGCAGAAGTAGCATCTACCTGCAATGAGGCACTGTTGATCCATCATTTGCTGAAAAAGGCCAAAGATCCGAAGACAAAAGCATATCTGATCAATTATTTTCTGGAGCAGTTCCGTACAACGCTGTATCGACAGACCATGTTTGCGGAATTTGAAAAGATCACCCACGGACTGCAGGAGGCGGGCGAAGCACTGACGGCTGAACGTCTGTGCAGCATTTATTATGATCTTAACAAAGCATATTTTGGTGAAGATATCTGTATTGACCGGCCAATTGAGATGGAATGGGCAAGGATACCCCATTTCTATACGCCATTTTATGTGTACCAGTATGCAACTGGATTTTCCGCAGCAATTGCACTTTCAGGGAAGATCCTGAGAGAAGGAGAAGCAGCAGTAGAGCAGTATAAGAAATTCCTGAAAGGAGGAAGCTCTATGTATCCGCTGGAGCTTCTCAGACTGGCAGGAGTGGATATGGAACAGAAAAAACCGGTGGAGGATGCGCTTTTAGTGTTCTCTGAATATCTGGATGAGATGGAAAGGCTGGCATAAAGCATGACATCATACGAAGCAATTTTCCGAAGAAGATCCATTCGGAAATACAAAAACGATGAAATTTCTCCGGCAATGCTGGAGAAAATTGAAAAATTCGGTGAGGATGCAATCGGCATCCGCCCGGATATTCAGGTGAAATGGAAGATTTTCCATAAGGAAGAGCATCAGTTAAAAGGTCTGTTCCGTGTGGATGCTCCTTATTATGTTGTGCTTTATTCGGAAATCTGCGAAGATTACCGGAAGAATGCGGGATGCCTTATGGAGCAGTTATCCTTGTATCTCTTTACCAAAGGCATTGGAAGCTGTTATCAGGGAGGTGCAAAGCTTAAAAAAGACCAGGAGAAAGATCTGGAGCTGGTCATGATCATGGCATTTGGGTATCCGGCAGAACCTCTGGAGCGCTCTTATGAGGATTTTCGGAGGATTGAACTGAAGAAGCTGGTAACGATCCGGGGAGCTTTTGGAAAAGTTCAGAGAAAGCTTCTGGAAGCAGCCAGACTGGCACCGTCGGCCATGAACCGTCAGCCATGGAGATTTGTGTCTTCTGAAGATCGGATCCATCTGTTTGTTAAAAAACCGGGGAAACTGGGATATCAGACCCAGCAGGATTTTAATCTGTTTGATGCAGGTGTGGCTCTGTCCCATATGCTGGTGACGGCGGAGGATCAATGGTTTGATCTGGAGTATCAGAAGCTGGACAGCATTCTGGAAAAAGAGTTTCAGAACTATGTTTATGTGGGTTCTTTGCTGATTCTCAATGACAGTGAAAAAATCTGACATAAAATCATGGATTTTATATTGACAAATCTGCCATGTTCGGGTAGAATACTGATTGTCGCTGATGCAGTGACAGAACAGGCAGTTTGCACGAGTGGCTCAGTGGTGGAGTATCGCCTTGCCAAGGCGAGGGTCGCGGGTTCGAATCCCGTCTCGTGCTCTAAAATAAAGAGGTTTCGTGTATTGCGGAATCTCTTTTTTGTTTTTACTGCCTGAAAAATGTTTCGGACAAACATTTTGTATTCTGTCATGCTTTGCATCCGTGAGTTAAATAGAAAGAAAATCCGGAGTTTTATCCGGAAATGAACAGCAGACAACAAGGAGGAGATCATGAGAAAAGGCTTTGACAATGACAAGTATCTGGCGATGCAGTCAGAACATATTCGGGAACGGATTCAGCAGTTTGACAATAAACTGTATCTGGAGTTTGGCGGCAAGCTTTATGATGATTATCATGCATCCCGCGTACTGCCGGGATTTGAGCCGGACAGTAAACTTCGTATGCTGATGCAGCTTGCAGATCAGGTGGAGATCGTTATTGTGATCAGCGCAGAAGATATTGAGAAAAATAAAGTTCGTGGAGATCTGGGTATCACTTATGATTCGGATCTGCTGCGTCTGAAGGGCATCTTTGAGTCTAAGAATCTGTACGTGGGAAGTGTCTGCATTACGCATTATGCAGGACAGTACAGCGCACAGATGTTCCAGAACCGTCTGGAAAAGATGGGCGTGAAAGTATATCGTCATTACCTGATCCCAGGGTATCCGAACAATATTCCGCTGATCGTGAGCGAGGATGGATATGGCCATAATGAATATATTGAGACAACCAAGCCGTTGGTTGTTGTAACAGCACCTGGACCGGGAAGCGGAAAGATGGCGACCTGTCTGTCCCAGCTCTACCACGAACATAAACGCGGAGTTCGTGCTGGTTATGCGAAATACGAGACTTTCCCAATCTGGAATCTGCCTCTGTCTCATCCGGTGAACCTGGCTTATGAGGCGGCAACCGCAGACCTGAACGATGTGAACATGATCGATCCGTATCATCTGGAAGCCTATGGAAAGACAACTGTCAACTACAACCGTGATGTGGAGATCTTCCCGGTATTGAAAGCAATGTTTATGGAGATCTACGGTGAGTGTCCGTACAAATCCCCTACAGATATGGGTGTGAACATGGCCGGAAACTGCATTGTGGATGATGAGGCATGCAGGGAGGCATCTGGTCAGGAGATCATCCGCCGTTACTATCAGACGCTGGTAAATATTGCCAGAGGTAAATCAAAAGAAGAGGAAGCTTATAAGATCGAGCTTCTGATGAATACAGCAGGCGTATCGGTAAAAGACCGTAAGGTAGTTCCGGCAGCTCTTAAACGTGCAGAAGAGACCGGATATACTGCAGTTGCCATGGAGCTGGATGACGGAACGATCATTACAGGCAAGACCGGGGAGTTGCTTGGAGCATGCGCAGCTTTGCTCATCAAAGCACTGAAGCATCTGGCAGGCATCGGAGAAGACGTGCTTTTGATCACTCCTAACGTGATCCGTCCGATCCAGAGACTGAAGGTAGACTACCTTGGTAGCAAGAATCCGCGTCTTCACATGGAGGAAGTGTTGATCGCTCTGTCTGCAAGTACGGAAACTAATCCACTGGCAGATCTGGCTCTGAAGCAGCTTCCGCGTCTGCGGGGCAGTCAGGTACACAGTTCCCGTATGCTCAGTGCAGCTGATGAGAAGACCTTCCAGAAGCTGGGAATCATGATGACCTCAGAGCCAAAATAAAAATAGATTTATAAGAATAAGTAATAAAATAAATTATATATATTAAATTTACTAATCTAAAAAAGTGTGGTATGATAGCTTCAAAAAGGTACGCATACATACAATGGAGGGAAATAGCATGGTAAGACGCGTCTTTGTTGAGAAGAAACAGGCATTTGCAGTAAAAGCAAAGGAACTGGAAGAAGAGATCAGAAGCTATCTGGGCATTCAGACCGTGACAGGAGTCCGCGTGCTGATTCGCTACGATGTGGAAAATATTGGTGATGAGACCTTCGAGAGAGCATGCCAGACGGTATTTTCAGAGCCGCCGGTAGATGTACTGTATCGGGAAGAGTTTGAGACTGCACCGGATGCAAGCGTCTTTGGTGTGGAGTTCCTTCCAGGACAGTTCGATCAGAGAGCAGATTCTGCTGTACAGTGTGTACAGTTCCTGAATGCTGCAGAAAAACCGGTGATCCGTACTGCAACGGTCTATGTGATCGAAGGAAATGTGACGGCAGAAGAGTTGTCTGCTATCAAATCCTTCTGCATCAACCCGGTGGATTCCAGAGAGACCGGCATGGTGAAACCAGAGACATTGGTGACTGTATTTGAAGAACCGGCAGATGTTAAGATCTTTGATGGATTCAAAGACATGACAGAAGCTGATCTGGAGGCACTTTACAAATCCCTGAATCTTGCGATGACATTCAAGGATTTCTTACATATTCAGAATTATTTTAAGAAGGAAGAGCACAGAGATCCGTCTATGACAGAGATCCGTGTGCTGGATACCTACTGGTCTGACCACTGCCGTCATACCACCTTCTCTACCGAACTTAAGGATGTAACCTTTGAGGACGGCTACTATCGTACACCGATCGAGAAGACTTATGAGCAGTATGTGGCTGATCATAAGGAGATTTTTAAGGGCCGTGATGACAAGTTCATCTGTCTGATGGATCTGGCGCTGATGGCTATGAGAAAGCTGAAAAAAGAAGGTAAACTTCAGGATCAGGAGGAATCTGATGAGATCAATGCATGCTCTATTGTGGTTCCGGTAGAGATTGATGGAGAAGTAGAAGAGTGGCTGGTCAACTTTAAAAATGAGACTCACAACCACCCGACAGAGATCGAGCCGTTCGGTGGTGCTGCTACCTGTCTTGGAGGAGCCATCAGAGATCCGTTGTCAGGACGTACGTATGTATATCAGGCAATGCGTGTGACTGGCGCTGCTGATCCAACGGTTCCGGTATCTGAGACACTGAAAGGAAAGCTTCCGCAGAAAAAACTGGTGCGTGGTGCTGCCAGCGGTTATAGTTCTTATGGTAATCAGATCGGACTTGCAACCGGCTATGTAAAAGAAATCTATCATCCGAACTACGTGGCAAAACGTATGGAGATCGGTGCTGTCATGGGTGCAGCTCCGAGAAAAGACGTGATCCGCGAGACTTCTGATCCGGGTGATATTATCATTCTGCTGGGAGGCAGAACCGGACGTGACGGCTGTGGCGGTGCAACCGGCTCTTCCAAGGTTCATACGGAGGCTTCCATCGAGACCTGTGGAGCTGAGGTTCAGAAAGGAAATGCACCAACTGAGCGCAAGATCCAGAGATTGTTCCGCCGTCCGGAAGTGACCAGACTGATCCGCAAATGTAACGACTTTGGTGCAGGCGGTGTGTCTGTTGCCATCGGTGAGCTGGCAGACGGACTGGTAGTAGATCTTGATAAAGTACCGAAGAAATACGAAGGTCTTGACGGAACTGAGCTTGCCATCTCCGAATCTCAGGAGCGTATGGCAGTGGTTGTAGACCCGAAAGACGTTGATGAATTTATGAAATATGCTTCTGAGGAGAACCTGGAGGCTGTCTGCGTGGCAGAAGTGACCGAAGATCCGAGACTGGTTCTCAAGTGGAGAGGCAAAGAGATCGTAAATATTTCCCGTGCATTCCTGGATACCAACGGTGCTCATCAGGAAACAAGCGTGGCAGTTGATATGCCGTCTGAGGACGAGCGTTATTTTGAAAGAAAAGAAGTCGGTGATATCCGTGAGAAATGGCTGGCTGTACTGAAAGATCTGAACGTATGCTCCCAGAAAGGTCTGGTTGAGATGTTCGATGGATCCATTGGAGCAGGAAGTGTACTGATGCCTTACGGTGGAAAATATCAGCTGACTGAGACCCAGGCAATGGTTGCAAAACTGCCGGTACTCAAAGGAAAGACGGATACCGTAACCATGATGAGTTATGGATTTGATCCATATCTGTCCAGCTGGTCACCGTATCACGGCGCAGTTTATGCTGTATTGGAGTCTGTGGCAAGAATCGTGGCGACCGGTGGAGATTACAGCAAGATCCGTTTTACCTTCCAGGAATACTTCCGCAGAATGACAGAAGATCCTCATCGTTGGAGTCAGCCGTTTGCAGCACTTCTTGGTGCATACAGTGCACAGCTTGGATTCGGACTGCCGTCCATCGGAGGAAAGGACAGTATGTCCGGTACATTCAATGATATTGACGTACCGCCGACTCTGGTATCCTTTGCAGTAGATATTGCAAGCTATAAACATATCATTACACCTGAGTTCAAGAAAGCAGGCAATAAGATCGTTCTGATGAAGCTTGGCCGTGACAAGTATGATCTGCCGGATTACAAGGAAGCAAGTGATCAGTATGGAAAATTCTTCGAAGATGTAAAAGCAGGCAAGATTGTGTCCGCTTATGCACTGGATGGAAATGGAATCGTTCCGGCAGTGAGCAAGATGGCATTTGGTAATAAGCTTGGTGTAAAGCTGGAGCACAACCTGGATCCGAGAGATGCATTTGCACCGGGATTTGGTTCTATTGTTGCAGAAGTTCCGGCTGGCAAAGTGGGCGAGCTGTCTATCACTTACACTGTGATCGGTGAAGTGACCGAGAAGGATTTCTCCTATGGAAATGTATCCATCAGCTTCGATGAGGCACTGACTGCATGGAAGGGCACTCTTGAGAAAGTATTCCCGACCGTGGCAGTTAAAGATACAACCAAGATTGAGACTCCGATCTACAAAGCAGACAGCATCTATGTGTGCCGTCATAAAGTGGCAAGACCGAAGGTGTTTATCCCGGTATTCCCAGGTACAAACTGCGAGTACGACAGCACAAAGGCGTTTGAGCGTGCCGGTGCAGATGTTGTGACAAAGGTATTCAAGAACTTAAGCGGAAATGATATCCGTGAATCCGTGGATGCATTTGAAAAAGCTATCAGTGATGCACAGATCATCATGTTCCCGGGTGGATTCTCCGCAGGAGATGAGCCGGATGGATCTGCAAAATTCTTCGCAACTGCTTTCCAGAATGAGAAGATCAAGGAAGCAGTAATGAAGCTTCTGAACGAGCGTGATGGACTGGCTCTTGGTATCTGTAATGGTTTCCAGGCACTGATCAAGCTTGGTCTGGTACCGGGTGGCGAGATCGTTGGACAGAACCCGGATGCACCGACTCTGACCTTCAACACCATTAACCGCCATATCTCCAAGATGGTATACACCAAGGTAGTCAGCAACAAGTCCCCGTGGCTTGCAGAAGCTGAGCTTGGCGGCGTATATGTGAACCCGGCTTCCCATGGAGAAGGACGTTTCGTGGCTCCGAAAGAATGGATCGACCGTCTCTTTGCCAATGGACAGGTGGCAACCCAGTATGTGGATCCGGAAGGAAATGCAAGCATGGATGAAGAGTGGAACGTCAATGGTTCTTATGCAGCCATTGAAGGTATCACAAGTCCGGATGGTCGTGTATTTGGTAAGATGGCACACTCCGAACGTCGTGACACCGCGGTTGCCATGAACATCTACGGTGAGCAGGACCTGAAGATCTTCGAGTCTGGTGTGAAATATTTCAAATAATAGAAAAACTTGCACAATAGTTTTACCTATGATAGAATAATAAAGGTGAGTGCAGATGCACTCACCTTTTTGGAGACGTATCGAAGTGGCCATAACGAGCTTGACTCGAAATCAAGTTGTCGGGCAACCGGCACGTGGGTTCGAATCCCACCGTCTCCGCTGCCAGATGTAGCCAGCAGTGTTATTCTTTACTGCTGGTTATTTTATTTGGTTTTTATGAAATATGGTTTAATTATATGTTTCCTGTTGAAAAATACTAAAAAATATAGTAAGATTATGAAAGGAAAGTTAAAAGATGCTAAAAACACAAAGGATGACAATGATGTATCTCCGCAAATGCGGGGATATTTTTATGCAATTCTTTATGTTAAAAAAATGGCAATGGTATTCCGCATGGTTATGCCAGATGGAAATAACATCCATTGACACGGAAAAGGCATACATGGTACTTTTGGCAAATAACAAGCGGCATAAGATTCCGCCGGGAGGTGAAAGATTATGAGGATCGGAATGTCTGAGCTGGTCGTGATCCTGGTTGTTGCTCTGTTTGTACTGGGACCGGATAAACTTCCAGTCTATGCAAAAAAAATGGGAGAAGCGCTGGCTCAGTTCCGTAAATATTCAGATGAAGCTACAAAAGAGATCAGAGAAAGTGTGGTAGAGCCGCTGCAGGAAGCACAAAGACCGCTTCGGGAAGCAGTGGAGCCATTGAATGAACTGGATAAAGCAGTACGTTCAAATGTAAAGGATGTACAGAAATCGCTGGCTGATATCGGAAAAGTGACGCCGGAAAAACCGGAAAAAGAAGTGCAGAAAGAGTGTACGGAAGAAGCAGAGTCTGTGGAAGAAGAACCAACGACAGATGCAGAAGAAAATAAGGACGAGAAGCAGAAAAGAGGAGAACTATGAAAATTGGAACAACAGAACTTTTGATCATTTTAGCTGTTGTAGTGATCGTATTTGGACCTACACAGATCCCGAAGCTGACCCACATGTTTGGTAAAAGTGTAAAGGAATTCCGTAATGGAATGGAAGATGCGGAAGAAAAGGAGAAAGAGAGTGCCGACAGAAAGGACAACTAAGCACTCCAAAGAGCAGGAACAGGATGGGGAGATGAGTCTGTCCGGGCATCTGCGGGAATTGCGGAACCGAATCCTGGCCTGTGTGATCGTGCTTGTGGTGGCTATCCTGGCGGGACTTCACTATGCACCGCAGATTGTACAGGTTTTCCTTCAGATGGGAGAAGGTCTGGATTATGAGTTCGTATACATCGCACCGCAGGAGCTGATGCTTCAGTATTTTTATGTGTCATTCCTGTTCGGAATCTGTGTGACGATTCCGGTACTGCTTTATCAGGCATGGGCATTTATCCGGCCGGGGTTGAAAAAAAGCGAAAATTTTCTGTTTCTGATCGCAATGATATTTGGATTGTTGTGTTTTGGAGCAGGTGCGTGTTTTGCATATAAGATCATGCTTCCATTTATGCTTTATTTTTTCAACACTTTAAGTATTGGAAGCGGAGTCAGTGCTTATATCAGCGTACAAAACTATCTGTCTTTTTTACTGATGGTACTGATTATATTTGGAATTGTATTTGAACTTCCGATGGTATCAGTCGTATTAAACCGGCTGGGACTTTTGAAGGTGTCCTGGATGAAAGCAGGACGCAGGGTGGTGATCGTGGTGATCTTTGTAATCGCGGCACTGATCACTCCACCGGATATTGTATCGCAGATCACAGTGGCGGTGCCCGTGATCCTGTTGTACGAACTGAGTATTTTCCTTTGCTCGGTCTGTGAGAAGATCGGACATAGGAAAGAAGATCCAGAAGAAAATGAGAACGAAAGAGAGTAAACTATGACAAACAAAATTTCAAGAAGAACATTTGTAAAAGGTCTGGCAGCAGGAGCAGCCAGTGTAGCTGCACTGGGAGTGCTTGGCAGCGTGGAGATGAAATATTCCGCAGAAGGTTCAGATGCCGGATCCGGAGCAGGAACTATTCCGGTGCCAGCAGGAAATATGTCTTATACACCGGGAACCTATTCTGCAAGTGCAAAGGGAATTGCCAGTGACGTAACTGTCACCATGACTTTTGATGAGACCAGCATCACAGATGTACAGATCGATGTATCCGGCGAAACACCGGATATCGGTGGAAAGATCGGGGATGAGATGAGCCAGAAGATCCTGGCTGCACAGTCCTGCAACGTGGATGGTGTATCAGGTGCAACCGTAACTGCAGATGCCATTAAAGCCGCAGCTGCTGACTGTATTTCCCAGGCAAGTGGTCAGACCGTTGCTGTAGAAGAGGCACAGGAGTCGGCATCTTCCGACTGGCTGGGAACAGCACCGGAGATCGCAGAGGCAGATATTACAGAGACTGTTGACACCGAGGTACTGGTAGTCGGATGCGGAACCGGTGGATGGATCACCGCCATGACGGCAGCTGAAGAAGGTGCAAAGGTTCTGGTCGTTGAGAAGAGAGAGACAGCAACCGGTATCCGTGAAGATATCGGAGCGATCAATTCTAAATTACAGCAGGAAGCTATCCAGGAAAATCCGGAGCTGGCCATTGATAAAATGGAAGCCATGCAGGAACTGGTACGTTATGGTGCCGGTTATGTGGACAGCGATCTGATCCGTGTATGGATCAATGAGTCTGGCGAAATGGTAGACTGGCTGACAGATCTTCTGGAAAAATCCGGAAATTACTACATGAGCCTGGAAGGCGGTATTGGAAATACAGCTGATCCGGGAAGAGACAAGGCGTATGCAACCGGACACAGCCCGCATAAGACAGAAGCAGCAGCCAAGGATGATGTGATCACTCTGAACAGCACCTTCCAGCAGCATTGTGATGAACTGGGAGTAGAGTGGAAGCTCTCCACCTCTCTTGTAAAACTGGAGCAGGATGAAAATGGAAAAGTAACCGGTATCATTGCTCAGGATGGAAATGATGAGCATTATATTCGTATCAATGCTTCCAAGGGTGTGATCATCTGTGCAGGTGGTTATGCATGCAACACCGAGATGATGCAGGCACTGCAGCCGCAGACCCTGGAAATGAAGATCAACTACTCTTTGGGTTCTACCTGTGATGGATCCGGTATTAAAGCCATGATGTGGGCAGGAGCAGGACTGGATCCGACCCATGCATCCATGATGTTCAACCGTTGTTGCTGTCTGCCGACAGAGACTGCAGGCTATAAGACCAATGGCAAATGGTTCTGGTTTGGCGAGCAGCCGTTCCTGAAAGTAAATCTGAATGGAAAACGTTTCTGTAATGAGTCTGGCCCTTACGAGTTCATGCTTCATTCTATGGAGATGCAGCCGTATCATACCTACTGTGATATTTTTGATGCAAACAACAAACAGTATGCAGAGCAGTTTGATGAAGTGGGATGCTGCCGTCTGTTCCCGTTCCCGAACGGAGCTGCCAGCAACATGGGTTATGACTATGTATGGAGCAAAAATGAAGAGCTGATCGAGGCAGGATATCTTCAGAAAGCAAATACGCTGGAAGAACTTGCTGAAAAATTAAATATTCCGGTCGACAATTTTGTGGCGACCGTAAACCGATATAATGAACTGTGTGCAGCAGGTGTGGATGAGGATTATGGAAAAGAAAAACATCGTCTGACTCCGGTAGACACTGCACCATTCTATGGAATCCGTACGGGTGCATGGCATCTGACCACTCTGAACGGATGCCGCATCAACACAGATATGCAGGTATTGGATACCAATGGAGAGCCGATCGAGGGACTCTATGCGACCGGAGACTGCACAGGTGGTATGTTTGCTACCACTTATCCGAACCTGTTCACAGGACTTGCCTGCGGACGTACCATGACCTTTGGCCGTCATGCGGCTAAGCTCGTGGCAGCAAAATAAGATCAAATTTTTGCATACTTAACAGCCGTATCGCAGCAATGTATTGCGTGCAGGCTGTGTGAGGTATAGAAGGAGGAAAAGCCATATGTATAAGAAAACATTTCATGGCGGCGTGCATCCGTATGACGGAAAAGAATTTGCGCGTGATATTCCGTTTCAGACCTGGCTTCCCAAAGGCGATCTGGTTTTTCACCTGAATCAGCATATTGGAAAGCCGGCAAAACCACTGGTTCAAAAAGGAGACAGTGTACTGGCGGGACAGATCATCGCAGAAGCGGATGGCTTTGTATCAGCTAACATTATCAGTTCTGTTTCCGGAACCGTAAAGGCAATCGAGAAACGGGAGAATGTGCTTGGTACGACAGATCTTTCCATCGTGGTTGTGAACGACGGGCAGTATACGCTGTCTGAAGGCGTAGGAACAGAAGTGGACCCGACTACTCTGACCACACAGGAGATTCTGGAAAAAGTCAAAGCAGCAGGCATCGTAGGACTTGGCGGAGCAGGATTTCCAACTCATGTAAAGCTGGCACCAAAGGATCCGGCAGCGATCAAATATGTGATTGCCAACGGCGCTGAGTGCGAGCCCTATATTACCTGTGATGATCAGCTGATGCGAAACTATGCTGACGAGATCGTTGGGGGTCTGAAGATCATGCTTCAGCTCTTTCCGAATGCAGAAGGCGTGGTGCTGATCGAAGAGAACAAACCAGAAGCAATCGCAGCAGTTCAGAAAGTATGCGCCAATGAAAACAAGATCCATGTTCACCCGGTACATGTAAAGTATCCGCAAGGTGGTGAGCGCGCCATTATGGATGTGGTTGCAGGCAAGCATATTAAGTTAGGAATGCTCCCGGCAGATGTTGGATGTGTGGTAGATAACGTGGCAACTGTTCGCGCTATCTATCGTGCAGTTGCGAAAACAGAGCCGTTAATGGAAAGAGGATTCACAGTATCCGGTGACGGTGTCAACAAACCATGTAACCTGATTGTGAAGATTGGTACCAGCTTTGAAGAAATGCTGGAAGCAGCAGGTGGATTCAAGGATGGTGAGGAGCCGGAGAAGATTCTGTGCGGCGGTCCGATGATGGGATTTGCAATGCCGTGGCTGTCAGCAGCAGTGAATAAGAACAACAATGCTCTGACTGTTCTGAAAAAAGATCCGGTGGCTGAGGCAGAGAAGCAGCAGACCGCATGCTTACGCTGTGGACGCTGTGGTCAGGTCTGTCCGATCGGTCTGGTTCCGCAGATGATGGCGGCAGCTGCAGAGAAAAAAGATTATGCACGTTATGAGAAGAAACTGTATGGACTGGAGTGTATTGCCTGCGGTTCCTGTACATTCACCTGTCCGGCAAAACGTCCGCTGATGCAGCTGTTCAAGCAGACAAAAGCCGAGATCATGGCGGCTAAGAGAAGATAAGGGGGAGGAAAAAGATGAGTAAATTATACAATGTTTCTTCCAGCCCGCATGTAAGAAGCAAGCTGACGACCGGAATCGTTATGTATGACGTAATCCTGTGTCTTCTGCCTGCAACCGTCATGGGTATCTGGCATTTCAAACTGCAGGCACTGATGGTGATCGCAGCTTCGATCGTATCAGCCATGCTGGCAGAATTTGTATTTAATTACATAGCACACAGAAAAAATACACTGATGGATGGCAGTGCCATTGTGACAGGACTTCTTCTGGCACTGTGTCTTCCGGCAAGCGTACCGCTTTATATCCCGTGCCTGGGAGCTGTATTTGCGATTATCGTTGCAAAGAACCTGTTCGGAGGCCTTGGACATAACTTTATGAACCCGGCACTGGCCGGACGTTGTTTTCTGCTGATCTCCTTCAGCGGCATTGTTGCAAATTATGCAGTGGACGGATACAGTTCAGCAACTCCGCTGGCTCAGATGGCAGCAGGCGAGACAATAAGCATCACGCAGATGTTTGTTGGAAATACCAGTGGTGTTATAGGAAACTCTGCGATTGCTTTATTTATCGGCGGTATGATTCTATGGGCAATGGGTGGCATCACCTTTGAGATCCCTGCAGCGATCCTGGTAAGCTTTACCGCATTTGTCGTACTGTTCGGCGGACAGGGATCCAATTTGAATTTCCTGCTGGCACATCTGGCAGGCGGCGGTGTGATCATGGCAGCCTTCTTTATGGCAACCGATCCGGTTACCAGCCCGGTCACTTCAACCGGACAATTGCTTTATGGTATTCTGATCGGTATCCTGTGCGGTGTATTCCGTATCTTCGGAAGCTCTGCTGATTCCGTCAGCTACGCAGTTGTCATTGGTAATATGGTAACTCCACTGATCGATGAGATCTCCGTACCGGTTCCGTATGGCTGCAGAAAACAGAAGGAAGAGGGAGAGAAGAGATTCCCGATTCCGAAAGCAGCTGTGATCCTCTGTGTAATCACCCTGATCGCAGGTGTCTGCTTAAGTGGTGTACATGAGATGACAGCAGAGACCATTGCAGAACAGCAGCTGGCAGCAAGCGCAGCTTCCTATAAGGAAGTATGCCCGGAGGCTGAGACCTTTGAGCATGATGATACATTGAGTGCAGCAGTAGAAGCACTTGATGGAGAGGTATATGGTACTTCCTATGGAAAGGTATATATTAATGATATTATCGTAGGAAAAGATGCATCTGGAAACACCGCAGGTTATGTATTCAGCGTGACCAGCGCAGATGGATATGCAGGAAATATCACGATCTCTGTTGGAATCTCTGCAGACGGTACGGTCAATGGCATCTCCTTCACTGAACTGAATGAGACTGCAGGTATGGGTATGCTCTGTGCAGAGCCGGAGTTCAAGGATCAGTTCAACGGCGTACAGACCGATCAGTTCACATTGAACAAGGCAGGAGATTCTACATCTGAGACAGATATCAACTCTGTATCCGGTGCATCCACCTCTTCAGGAGCTATTGTCAACGCAGTCAATGCTGCACTGGATTTCTATGCAGCAAATGTGAAGTAGGAGGTCTGGAATATGAAACCGTGGGTAGAACGTATCTATAATGGTATTGTAAAAGAAAATCCGTCCTTTGTACTGATGCTTGGTATGTGTCCGACGCTGGCAGTTACCACGTCGGCTTCCAATGGTATCGGTATGGGACTTTCCACGATGGCGGTACTGATCGTATCCAACCTGATCATTTCACTGGTTCGTAAGATCGTTCCGGATGATGTACGTCTCCCGGCATACATCGTAATCGTGGCTTCACTGGTAACAGTGGTTGAGCTTCTGATGGAAGCCTATACCCCGTCCATTTACAGCGCTCTTGGAATCTACATTCCGCTGATCGTTGTAAACTGTATCATCCTTGGACGTGCAGAGGCATATGCATCCAAGAATCCCCCGTTCCTGTCTGTAATGGATGGTGTCGGCATGGGTCTGGGATTCACGATCGCCCTGCTTCTGATTGGTATGGTAAGAGAACTTGTGGGAGCAGGAACTCTGTTTGGTATGCAGGTAACTCCGGAAGCCTATAATCCAGTCGGTATCTTTGTAAAAGCTCCGGGTGCATTTCTGGTACTGGCATTCCTGGTTGCGATCATGAATGCAGTAGGCATGAAAACCCGCGCCAATAAAGTGGTGGAAGGCTGTGACGGCTGCTGTGCTGCCTGCTCTCAGTCCTGCACGGATAAGAAGGAGGAAAAAGCATGACATCCTTGATTATGATCGTGGTGAGCAGTGCTCTGGTCAGCAACGTAGTGCTCAGCCAGTTCCTTGGAATCTGCTCATTCTTAGGTGTATCCCGGCAGATCAAGACATCAGCCAGCCTTGGAGGCGCAGTTATCTTCGTTATTACCATTGCTTCTGCAGTGGCAAGCCTTTTATATGATTATGTACTGCTTCCGCTGAACCTTGATTATCTGAAGACTATCGTGTTCATTCTGGTTATTGCAGCTCTGGTACAGTTAGTAGAAATGTTCCTGAAAAAGACCTCCCGTGCTATCTATGAGGCGCTGGGAATCTATCTTCCGCTGATCACTACCAACTGTGCAGTTCTCGGTGTGGCACTGACCAATGTACAGAATGGTTACAACCTGCTTGAGAGTGTTCTGTGTGGATTTGGTACAGCACTTGGTTATACCATCGCTATTGTACTTCTGGCAGGTATCAGAGGCAGACTGGATGAAGAAGCCATCCCGGCACCGTTCCGCGGAGCTCCGATCGTGCTTCTGTGCGCAGCTCTGATGTCAATTGCATTCATGGGCTTTAGTGGTCTGTAACAGGGGGATAAGAATATGCAGGAAATTATCATTACGACTGTAGTGATCGGTGTGATCGGTCTTATTATCGGTATTGCACTGGTAGCTGCAGGAAAGAAATTTTATGTGGCAGTGGATGAGAAAGCCATTGCAGTCAGAGAGTGTCTCCCGGGAAACAATTGCGGTGCCTGTGGTTATGCTGGCTGCGATGCAGTGGCAGCAGCGATTGCAGCAGGAGATGCTCCGGTCAACGCCTGCCCGGTCTGTTCTGCAGATGCAGTAGCTAAGATCGGTGGAGTTATGGGTGTGGAGGCAGAAGCAGCCGAGAGAAAGACCGCACAGGTTAAATGTTCTGGTGATTGTGAGCATACTTCTGCAAAATGTAATTATGTGGGAATCGAGGACTGTCGTGCAGCAGCACTGGCAGGATTGAACACGGGATCCTGTACTTTCGGATGTCTGGGTTATGGTTCCTGTGTAAAAGTCTGTACCTATGATGCAATCCATGTAGTAAACGGCATGGCGAAAGTGGATACATCCAAATGTGTTGGCTGCGGCATGTGTGCAAAAGCCTGCCCAAAAGGTCTCATTGAGGTGCTGCGTGCTGACAGAACATTTGTAGTTCAGTGTTCTAATAAGGACAGAGGTCCTGCAGTGAAAAAAGTTTGTTCAGCAGGATGTTTAGGATGCGGAGCCTGTGTAAAACAGTGTGAGCATGATGCAATTCATTTGGAAGGAAATCTGGCATATATCGATTATGACAAATGCGTGGGCTGCGGTAAATGCGCAGAGAAATGCCCTGCAAAAAATATTGTCAGACAGTAATTATGGATCGAAGACCGATATTATTCGGACTGGGAATTGTGACAGCCGGCATCATTGCCGGCTGTTTCCTTCAGTACCGGAATGAAACAACAAATAAAGAATGTACCAGGCAGCTATTTGCCATGGATACGGTCATGTCTTTCACTGCTTATGGGAAGAACAGTGAACAGGCTGTGGATGCAGCCATGAAAGAAGTCCAGAGACTGGATGACCTGTTGTCCACTGGTCATCCAGACAGCGAAGTATCTCAGATCAATACCAGGGGGAATGGAACACTGTCAAAAGACACGGAGGCGATTCTGACAGAAGCCATGGAGATCTACAGGGAGACGGACGGACTCTTTGATGTGACGATCTATCCGCTGATGCAGTTGTGGGGTTTCCCGACACAGAAATATCATGTGCCTGCGGAGTCAGAGCTTCAGGAAGCACTGGCGAAAGTAGACGCATCTCAGGTTGTGATAGATGGAGATCAGGTGTCTCTTGGAACCAATCAGGAGATGGATCTGGGAGGAATTGCCAAGGGATATACATCTGCACGGGTCATGGAAATCTTCCGGGAATATGGTATTACATCAGGAATGGTGTCTTTAGGTGGAAATGTGCAGACATTGAACACACGGCCGGATGGAAAACCATGGCAGATCGGAATCCAGAATCCCAATGGGCAGCAGGGATCTCTCCTGGCAGTCCTGTCTGTGGAAAATAAAGCAGTCATCACGTCCGGTGGTTACGAGCGATATTTTGAAGAAGATGGAAATACGTACATTCATATTCTGAATCCGAAGACCGGTTATCCGGCAGACAGTGGACTTGTGTCCGTGTCAGTTATATCAGAAAATGGCATGCTTGCAGATGCACTGTCCACATCCCTCTATCTGATGGGAGAAGAGCAGGCAGCGGGATACTGGCGAACTCATGCAGATGAGTTTGACATGATACTGGAGACTGAAGACGGAACAATGTATGTTACAGAAGGAATCAGTCAGGAAATTCAGACAGACAACACTACGATTGTGTTGAATACAGAAGAATAAAAGTTTTGGAATACAATATAGCCACAGTTGTCGAATAAAAGCTCGTATGACGTGTATCGGACAAAGCAATCTTTGTGTATCGTCTGGATACGTACACCTACCGTGTACGCACCAGCCGACACACGAAGCTCACGTATGTTCGCTCCAAGTCATACAGCGCAGTTTATTTCGACAGCCGCGGCTATTTTAGTTCGTGAAACTTTTATTCGACAGCCGCAGCTATTTTGAAGCTAATGAATTTTTTAATTGACTAACTGGATTCCACTGATATCAGGTTCGATCATCATAGAGTAATTGGTATAATATACCACGAATCCCGGCTTGGAACCATTGGGTTTCTTCACCTGTTTTTTCTCCACGTAATCGATCTCCACTTTCTCACTGTCCCGGAGACTGGAGTAATAGGCGGCCAGTCTGGCAGCTTCTTCAAACGTACGGTCCGGAAGTTCGACACCGTCAGCCTTTACGATCACATGGGAGCCGGGAGCTCCTTTTGCATGGAACCACCAGTCATTTCCTTTGGCAAACTGGAAGGTCAGTTCATCATTTTGAAGATTATTTTTTCCCACATACATATGGAAACCATCCGAAGAAATATAGTGGAACGGTTTGGAAGTGATCTTTGGGCGTTTGCTGCCGGAAGGACGTTTGCGGATATAACCGGATTCCATCAGTTCTTCGCGGATCTGGGTCAGATCCTCCTCCTGAAGCGCAATATCAAGAGCTGTCTGGATGGAGCGCAGATGCTGGATCTCTTCATCGGTCTCTTTCAAAAGAGCGGTAACCGCTTCAAAGGTTCTCTTTAATTTTCCATATTTATCAAAATATTTTGTGGCATTTTCCTGCACCGGGATCTGTGGATCCAGAGGGATCGTGATCTCCTCGCCGGTGTAGTAGTTCAGTGCCTGAAAACTCTTACTTCCCTGAGGTACATCATATCCATAGGTGTTGATCAGTTCCCCATAGATCCGGTATTTTTCACGTTTTTCCGTATCCTTCAGCTGCTTGGCCTGCAGATCGTATTTTTTGATATTTCGCTCCAGAGCTGTCTGCACGATTCGGCGAAGATCTGTGGATTTCTGGCGGATACGGGTGACCGTATTCCGTTCGGCATAATACTGCTCCAGCATGGAGGAAACTGTTGGAAAATGCTCACATCTGCAGTTGTCATAGATACTTAAAGGCAGACAGGAAAATTCCACAGGAACCTTTCCTTCATAATAAATGGAAGGTTCATAGCCTCCTTCGCGGACAGGATCCAGATATCTTCCAAATGTACGATACAGATGAATCAGTTCTTCTGGCTCGTAGGAAGTGGCTGGCCGGTCAGAATCCAGAGATGCCAGATGACAGATCTCCTCGGATGCGATGGGGCTTAAACCGGTGATCGACGTGTAAAGTGCCTTGGATAATTTGCAGGATTTTTCCGCCACTCGTCTGACAAAATCTTCTTCTGTCAAAGTGAACGGATTTGCTTTGTCCTGAGTATCAGGGATAAAATACGGACGGCCCGGAAGAACTTCCCGGACCGAGCTTACCTGGGCGGAAATATGCTTGATACTGTCGATGATCTGATCCTGCTCATTGCAGAAAATAATATTGCTGTATTTTCCCATGAGCTCGACGATCAGAAATTTACGGCACTGATCACCCATTTCATCCAGATGCTCAATCTCAAAACGGAGAATACGCTCCATGGAAGGCTGAGTCACTGCAATGATACGGCCGCCGCTGATGTGCTTACGGAGAAGCATACAGAAATTCGGGGCAGTCAGAGGACTCGGCTTATTGGTCTGGGTCAGATAGACCAGTGGAAGACTGGCACTGGCAGATAAAAGCAGCCGGAAATTTCCTTCCTGAGATTTTATTGTCAATAGAAGTTCATCTGTTTCCGGCTGTGCAATCTTGGAAATACGGCCGCCGGACAGATTTTTATGAAGTTCATGCGCCATACAGGCAACAGTTATACCATCAAAAGCCATAAAATTGTTCTCCTTTATCGCCATCTATTATACTTGACGCAAATTGTGAAATCAACTATAATAAATTAGACTATGGCGAGGAGTCTTCTTCGCATTTTGTATGGGGACGATAAGATGATAAAAAGTATGACCGGATTTGGCCGGTGTGAAGTGTCGGAGGACAGTAAAAAGATCACAGTGGAGATGAAGTCTGTCAATCATCGCTATCTGGATCTTGGCATTAAGATGCCTAAAAAGCTGAATGCCTTCGAGGCAGATATTCGTGCGCTTCTGAAAGAGTATATTCAGAGAGGAAAAGTGGATGTTTACATCACTTATGAAGATTTAAGTGGCAGCGATGAGACGCTTTGTTATCATGAGGATGTGGCAGCTCAGTATGTGGAATATTTCCAGAAGATGGCAGAGAAGTTCAACCTGAGAAATGATCTGTCCGCATCTGTTCTGGCACGTTGCCCGGAGGTGCTGGTGATGGAAGACCAGCAGGAAGATGAGGATGAGATCTGGCATCTGGTGGAAAAGGCAGTCCGCGGAGCAAGTGAGCAGTTTGTGGCAGCACGGATCCGTGAAGGTGAGAGCCTGAAGACAGATCTTCTTGCAAAGCTTGATGAGATGAGTTCACTGGTGGATTTTGTGGAGCAGCGTTCTCCGCAGATCGTTGCGGAATATCGTGCAAAGCTGGAGACCCGTGTCAAAGAACTTCTGGCAGAAGCAGCATTTGATGAAAGCCGGATCGTGGCAGAAGTGTCTATGTTTGCAGATAAGATCTGTGTGGATGAAGAGCTGGTTCGTCTGCGCAGTCATATTGATGCAACTAAGGCAGCCCTTAAGGCAGGTGGTAATGTAGGTAGAAAACTGGACTTCATCGCGCAGGAGATGAACAGGGAAGCCAATACTACATTATCAAAGTCCAATGATATTCAGATTTCTGACTGTGCCATTGAGATCAAGACAGGTATTGAGAAAATCAGAGAACAGATTCAGAACTTAGAATAGAATAAGAAAGGGAGCTGTTTTTATGAACAGACAGGGAATACTGATCGTTGTATCCGGCTTCTCCGGTGCAGGCAAGGGTACGATCATGAAGGCACTTACCGAACGTTATGAGGGATATGCGTTATCGGTTTCAGCAACGACCCGTTCACCAAGACCTGGAGAGGAAGATGGAAAATCATATTTTTTCAAGAGCGTGGAAGAATTTGAGCAGATGATCGCTGATGGTGCGCTGATCGAATATGCACGTTATGTTTCTAATTATTATGGAACACCGAGAAGCTATGTGGAAGAGCAGCTGGCAGCAGGTCATGATGTGATTCTGGAAATTGAGATCCAGGGAGCAAGAAAGATCAAAGAGCAGTATCCGGATGCGGTGCTTTTGTTTGTGACGACCAATGATGCACAGACATTGAAAGATCGACTGACTGGAAGAGGAACGGAATCAGAGGAAGTTATCCGCAACAGATTGTTAAGAGCTGCACAGGAGGCAGAAGGCATCGAAGAGTATGACTATCTGGTAGTAAATGATGATCTGGATACTTGTGTTAATGAGGTGCATGGAATTATTACGAGCGAACATCTGAAGATGAGACGCCGTCTGGAATTTGTTACTAATATCAGAGAAGACCTTCAGGGTCTGATGAAAGGAGAATAATTATGTTACATCCGTCTTATACAGACTTAATGGAAACTATCAACAGCGAGACCGAGGGCGACACCCCGGTAGTTAACAGCCGTTATTCTATCGTGCTTGCAACTGCAAAGAGGGCAAGACAGCTGATCGCAGGTGAGGAAGCTTATGTAAATGCAAAAGGCAAAAAACCGTTGTCTATTGCTGTTGAAGAGATCAGCAAAGGATTTGTTACAATCGAACCGGAAACAACAGATGAAAACGAGGGGCAGACGGAGTAGACGGTTCATGTAAATAAATATTTCTGGAGGAACGACATGATCGTAAGAGAAGGAAAAAGCGTATTTAAAGGCGTTGCCATTGGCAAGATCTTTGTTTACAAAAAAGCTGACAACGCAGTAAAAAAGGAGACAGTTGCAGATACCGCAGCTGAGATGGCTCGTTTTGAAGCAGCAAAGGAGAAAGCTTTAGGACAGCTTAAAGGACTTTATGAGAAAGCCCTGAAGGATGTAGGAGAAGAAGAGGCTATGATCTTTGATGTTCATCAGATGCTTCTTGATGATCCGGATTATAATGATTCCATCAAAGATATCATAGAAAATGAGAAAATGAATGCAGAGTACGCTGTATTCATGACTTCTGAGCAGTTTGCTGCCATGTTCCTGAGCATGGATGATGATTATATGAGAGGACGTGCTGCAGATATCAAAGATATCTCTGAGCGTGTGATCTCTATCCTGAACGGAAGCCAGGTAAGCCCGGAGGCTATGCCGGAGCCGGTGATCATTGTGGCAGAGGATCTTGCTCCAAGCGAGACTGTTCAGTTTGAAAAAGACAAGCTCCTTGCGCTGGTTACCCAGAAAGGATCTTCCAACTCTCATACTGCAATTCTGGCAAGAACCATGAATATTCCGTCCCTGGTAACAACAAATATCGAGATCGATACCGCTTATGATGGACGTACAGCAATCGTGGATGGCTTTACAGGTCTGATCTATATTGATCCGGACGAAGAGACCATGGAGAAGATGAAGGAGAAAAAAGCACGTGCAGATGAGCAGCGCGCACTTCTTCAGGAAATGAAAGGAAAAGAGACAGTTACCTTAAGTGGAAAACATATTCATCTGTATTCCAATATCGGTGGAATCCAGGATGTGGATGCTGTTCTTGAGAACGATGCAGAAGGTATCGGCCTGTTCAGAAGTGAGTTCCTGTATCTTGGATGTGATGATTATCCAAGTGAGGAAGTACAGTTTGAGGCATATAAGACAGTTCTTTCCCGTATGAACGGTAAGAAAGTTATCATCCGTACCATGGATATCGGTGCAGATAAACAGATTGATTACTTCAATCTTCCGAAAGAGGACAACCCGGCACTTGGATATCGTGCGATCCGTATCTGTCTGACCAGAGAGGATATCTTCCGTACACAGCTTCGTGCACTGTATCGTGCATCTGCTTACGGAACCCTGTCCATCATGTTCCCGATGATCATCTCTGTCAAAGAGATTACCAGAATTAAAGAGATCGTGGAAGAAGTTAAACTAGAGCTGGCCAGAGAAGAGCAGCCGATGGGCGAGGTTGAGCTTGGTATTATGATCGAGACTCCTGCAGCAGCAGTGATTAGTGATCTGCTTGCTCCGCATGTAGATTTCTTCAGTATCGGAACCAATGACTTAAGCCAGTATACATTGGCAATTGACCGTCAGAATCAGTCTCTGGATTCCTTCTTTGATCCGCATCATGAGGCAATCCTTCGTCTGATCCAGCTGACCATTGAGAATGCACACAAATACGGTGCATGGTGTGGTATCTGTGGAGAGCTTGGCGCAGATATGGAGCTGACTGCAAAATTCATTCAGATGGGAATCGATGAGCTGTCTGTTTCCCCGGGATATACACTGGAGCTTCGCAAACGCATTCGCGAGTGCTAATAGATAATAAGATAAAAGGAGATTAGAATTATGAAATCATTTACTTACACTGTACAGGATGAACTTGGACTTCACGCAAGACCGGCAGGACTTCTTGCAAAACTGGCAGCAGGCTGCACCAGCACCATTACTATTGATAACGGAACCAAAAAAGCAGACGCTAAAAGACTGATGGCAATCATGAGCATGGGCGTTAAAAAAGGTCATACTGTTACTGTTACTGTTGAGGGTGACAACGAAGAAGCTGATTTCGAGACTGTTGAGAAATTCTTCAAAGAAAATCTGTAATTCTTCAGAACCATGCACATGCCCGTAAATATGGAACTCATGCTTGCATGAAGGCACATATTTCGGAGCATGTATATGACGAGAAGCCATACATGAGCAAAATATAAGCCTCGTCAGAGGCTGTTTTGCGAATGTGGTTCTGGAGTTAAACAAACAGCGCAGGGCGCCGACATGGAGAGGTCTCTCCTGCGGCGCCCTTATTTTACGTGAGCAACGAGCCAAAGTCTGTGTCTGCACAGGATCTTGGCGACTGCAGCGAGAACTTGAAAAACTTGCAGAGAGAGTTTCTTAAAGATATACAGACTACCTGAGGTGGGAGGATAATATGCAGCTTTCGAGACATAATGCTGAGATAATCGTAAAGGAATTGAACACGATCATCAATGACAAAATTAATATGATGAATGAAAAAGGGGTTATTATCGCCAGTACTGATCAGGAGCGTATCGGTCAGGAGCATGAAGGAGCAAAGCGGATCATTAACGACCGGCTGGAGGAATTGATCATCCATTCTCATGATAGATATGAGGGAAGTCTTGAAGGGGTGAACTATCCCATTATCATATCCAATGAGATTATTGGTGTGGTAGGTATCACAGGCCCATATAATAAAGTGGCAAAATATGGACAGATCACGAAAAAAATGACGGAGATCCTGATCCAGGAGATTTCCATCAAAGAACAGAAGAGTATGGATGAAAATCTTAGAAGCCGTTTTGTGGGAGAATGGCTTCAGAATGAAAATGTCATTATCAATACAAATTTTGTGGAACGTGGTCGAAGGATGGGACTGGAGATTACGAATCCACGGCGTGTTATCATTATTTCTGTTTTTGACAATGGTACAGGTTCTGATTCGCTGGATGAAATGCGAAAAGTGGAACGTGTGGAAGAGAGGGTCAAAAATGTGATTCGAAGACTGGATCCAGATAGCATTTATATGAAATCTTCGTCTAATCTGGTATTTGCGATTACCAATCGGAAGGATTCGGAGATTGGTAAAATCAGTGAAATGCTGCGCAGTACAGTGGAAGAACAGCCGGATATGAAGGTGGTTATTGGAATAGATGATAAATGTCGTCCATATACCATGATGCACATTTCCTATTCCAAAGCTTATAAAGCATTGCAGTCTTGCCTGCGGACCAAGGGAGAGGGAATCCGTTTTTATAGTGATATTAATATGGAAATCTTTACGGATGAGATCTCGGATATGTCCAAGAAAGAATATGTTCAGAAACTATTTTCTGGATATGAAAGGGAAGAACTGGCGGAAACAGTCGGATTGCTGGAGACATTATATGATCTGGAAGGGTCGATCACGGCCGCTGCAGAAAAACTTCATATGCATAAGAACACCCTTCAATATAAATTACGAAGAATCTATGAAAGAACAGGCTATGATCCTCGCTCTATTCGTTGGTCTTCATTATTCTATATTGCCATTGATTTTTATCGAGAAATCAGAAACCTGATCGGAGAAGAATAGAAATGTATCTGGAAATTGACTATGAGGAACGGAATTCGGGAATTCGGATCTGGAGATGCCGCGGATATGGAGAAGTTCTGAAAGTGCCGGAGATGCTCGAAGGAAAAATGGCGACAGAATTGGCACCTTATGCGTTATCCTCTTCCAGACCAGCTGAGGAGCCAGATCCGTCTGTCATAAAGCATGTAGTGCTGAAACCGGAAGAGAAGGGTTTTGGGGAGCCTTCTGAGTTGTGTGGAAAGCAGCTGACAGAAGTATACCTTCCATCAGGCCTTCGTCTGATCGGGGATTATGCATTTTATTTCTGCAGGAATCTGAAAGTCATTCATTTTCATGGAAATATAGAAGAGGTGGGTGGCGGAGCCTTCATGTGGTGTCGGGCAGTGGAACAGATCACGTTCCATGAGGTCACACCTGCGGAGAATGGTGTGTCAAAGGTGCTGGGAGAGCTGACCCAGGAGCTGGAGACAGAGATATTTTATACAGATGGCATGCAGGTGCGGCTGACATTTCCTGAATACTATGAGGAAGCGGTGGAGAATACACCGGCCAGAATCATTGACACGCACTGGCATGGTTCTGGTTACAAATATCGCCAGTGTTTTCCAGAGACGAAATTAAATCTGAGGTTATACGATGAATTATTTCCGTATGCAGTTGCCAATGAATTTGGTGATACCTGTATGAATCTGGCATTGAACCGTCTGCGGACACCGGTACAGCTGTCAGAAAAGGCGAGAGAACAGTATCTGGATTACCTTGGAGGACAGATGCAGCACCTGCTTGAAAGGACGATCAAGGAGCAGGATCTGGAAACACTGGAACTTCTGTGTGAGCAGGAGTTGCTCAGTGAAGAGAATATGAGCCAGGCAGCAAAGCTTGCCGCCGGGCAGGGGGCTGCGGAACTGGGCAGTTATCTGCTGGAAGAAAAGCGGAAGAGATTCCGACCAGTGAAGAAGACATTCGATTTGTAGAATTGACAAAAAGGAACAAATAATATGGCATATGAGATTGAACAACGGTTTGAACATATTGGAACAGAAATCCTGGAAGCTTCCAGAAATGCGCTCTATATCAATATGCGGTATCTGGATGTGGCACTTTCAGGCCTTGCATGGGGGATGACTACAGATATTTCGAGAATCGGAACTGACGGGCTGAGACTTTTGTATGAGCCTCATTATCTGGCAGATCTGTATCGAAAGCATCCGATGCTGGTCAACCGGGTGTATCTTCATATTATTTTTCATTGTGTGTTCCGGCATATTCTGCGCCCTTGTCCAAAGGATCAGAAACGATGGCATCTGGCCTGTGATGTGGCAGTGGAATCGTTGATTGATGGCATGCATCACCGAAGCATTCGAATGAGTGTATCACCTCTTCGCAGATCCCTTTATCAGGAACTGCGAAAGGAACTGAAGGTGTTGACAGCAGAGGGTATTTACCGGATCCTTGGAAAAATGGATTTAAATGAGGTTCGTCTGCAGCGGCTTGCAGAAGAATTTTCTTTGGATGACCATACGTACTGGCCGGCTCCGCCTGAGCGGAATGATAAACAGCCCATCCCACCCAATGCCATGATGAGGACTATTCAGAAGAAGTGGGATGACGTCAGTTCCCGAATGCAGACAGAGCTGACCATGGGTCGGGAGAGCGGTCAGGAAGACGGTGATCTGGTGGACGAGCTGGCAGTGGAAAACCGGGAACGATATGACTACAAAGAGTTTCTGCGGAAATTTGCAGTACTTAAGGAAGAGACAGAGATCGATCCAGATTCTTTTGATTATGTATTTTACAGCTACGGACTAAGAGTTTATGGAAATATGCCGTTGATCGAACCGCAGGAATGGAGAGAAGTCAAGAAGATCGAGGAATTTGTGATCGTGATCGATACATCCATGTCCTGCAGCGGTGAACTGGTGCGGAAGTTTCTGGAGGAGACCAGACAGGTCCTGAGTGATTCTGGTAGTTATTTTAAGAAAGTACATATTCGGATCCTTCAGTGCGATGATCAGGTGCGTTCGGATCAGCTGATCACCTCAGCGGAAGAACTGAAAGCCTATATGGAACATCTGAAGCTGTACGGCAATGGTGGAACAGATTTCCGTCCGGCATTTACCTATGTGAATCAGCTTCTGGCCGCTGGTGAATTTCAGAATTTGAAAGGACTTTTGTATTTTACAGATGGAAAAGGAACATTTCCGGGAAAACGTCCGCCCTATGAGACGGCATTTATTCTGTTCCGGGAGGACTATAAGGAAGTGACAGTTCCAGCATGGGCGATCCGGCTGGTTCTGGACGAGGAGGACTTATGAATATCAAACGTGCAAAACAGGAGATCAAAAATACGATCCGGGCCTATCAGCTGAAGAATGCAGATGGTACTTATCGGATTCCATCGATCCGGCAGCGTCCGGTGCTGCTCATGGGACCGCCTGGTGTGGGTAAGACTCAGATCATGGAACAGATTGCGGAAGAATGCGATCTGCCATTAGTGTCGTATACGATCACCCATCATACGAGACAGAGCGCCATTGGTCTTCCATTTATCCAGCAAAAAGAATATGGTGGGAAGACCTATTCTGTAACGGAATATACCATGAGCGAGATCATTGCATCTGTCTATGACCGGATGGAAGAGACGGGCAAGCAGGAAGGTATTCTGTTTATTGATGAGATCAACTGTGTGTCAGAGACACTGGCACCGACTATGCTGCAGTTTCTGCAATGTAAGACCTTTGGAAATCAGAAGGTTCCAGCAGGCTGGGTCATTGTGGCGGCAGGCAATCCGCCGGAGTACAATAAGTCGGTCCGTGAGTTTGATATTGTGACCTTGGACCGTGTGAAGAAGATCAGTGTAGAAGCAGATTTTCCAGTGTGGAAAGAATTTGCCTATGAGCAGAAGATCCACGGAGCCATCATTTCTTATCTGGAGATCCGCCAGGAGAATTTCTGCAGGATTGAGACTACCGTAGATGGAAAACGGTTTGTGACACCAAGAGGCTGGCAGGATCTGTCGGAAATGCTCTATGTTTACGAAGAGCTGGGGATTACCATAGATCAGGAAGTGGTGGGACAGTATCTGCAGAACGCCAGAGTTGCCAAGGACTTTGCGGCATATCTGGATCTGTATGCGAAATACAGGACAGATTATCAGGTGGATGGCATCCTGAAGGGAATCTGGAAGCCATCAGCGATTGAAAAATTAAGATATGCACAGTTTGATGAGCGTCTCAGTGTGATCGGACTTCTGATCAGCCGTCTGGGTGAGATATTCTCGGAGGTACAGACACTGGATGAGCAGGTGACTGCATGCTACGAGGAGCTGAAGCGGAAAAAAGCAGAAGAAGGAGAGCTGGATGAGCAGATCCGAGCAGCCTTTCAGACTTCCGTGGAAGAACGGGAACAGCGGATCAGCGAGGCTGCCGAGAATCTGGAGTGTGCGTTCGATTTCTGCGAGACGGCATTTGGGGAAGGTCAGGAACTGGTCGTATTTGTTACGGAGCTGACGGTTAATCGTTACAGTGCATGGTTTATCGGTGAAAATGGCTGTGACCGTTATTATAAATACAACAAAGGACTTCTGTTCCGGGAACGTCAGAAAGGCATTCTGGAAGAGATGGATGAAGTACGTGATCTGATGGAGGGAAGAAAGGAGTAAGTGCATGGAACTGATAGATATTTTGGAAGTATTCAGGGATCATCTGGTAGAAATTTCTATTCTGATTTTTGAATTTATCGGTGTAGGAATTATCATTGTTTCCGGTATTCATGGATTTTATCTGTATCTGAAAAAATCACCGGATACAAAGCTGGCACTGGCTAAAGGACTTGCCATGGGCCTGGAATTTAAGCTGGGAAGCGAGATCCTGCGTACAGTGATCCTGCGAAGCTGGCAAGAGATCGGAATTGTTGCAGGAATCATTGTACTTCGAGCTGCACTTACTTTTTTGATCCATTGGGAGATCCGTCAGGAAATGAAAGAAAAGAGGGGACAGGAATGATTCAGGATATTGCACCAAAGAAATATGACAATCACTATGAAGAGCAGAATCCTGCTGATGAGGACTGGATGCTGGTCTACAAAGACGGGCAGATTCTGTGTCGGTTTGATCAGGAGAAGATTTATTTTCCAAAGGTAAAGGAAACGGGCTGGAAAGGCAAGGATGTAACCTATCTGTTTACCATCAGTGGAGAGCGGTTCTTTTTATTAAAGGAAGGACTGGAAGAAGTGTTACCCGGGTATCAGTGGGAAAAACCAGTGATCTTCCGAAATGCAAGACCTCAGTATCGTGGGTTTGCCGGAATCACCGGTCAGCAGCTGGATAGCTGGTATCGATCCAACCGGTTCTGCGGCCAATGTGGAAAACTTATGGTACCAGATCACAAAGAACGTATGGTTCATTGTGAACATTGTGGAAATACTGTGTATCCGAAAATCTGTCCGGGCGTTATTGTGGCAGTGACAGATGGTGACAGACTGCTGCTCACAAAATATGCTAACCGCCCAGGCTCCGTCAACTATGCACTGGTGGCCGGATTTACGGAGATTGGTGAAACGCTGGAAGAAACCGTACAGAGAGAAGTCATGGAAGAAGTTGGCCTGAAAGTGAAAAATATCCGCTACTATAAGAGCCAGCCATGGTCCTTCAGCTCCACTTTACTTTGCGGATTCTTCTGCGATGTGGATGGAGATACATCGATTACACTGGATACCAATGAACTGGCACTGGCAGAGTGGTTTGCGAGGGAGAATATTCCAGTTGAAGATGATGGAATCAGCCTTACAAGGGAAATGATCCGTGTGTTCAAACATGGAGAATAAACTTACGACAGCCCAGGCTGACAGAATAAAAGCTTTTATTTTGTCAGTCTGGGCTGTTATATTTACTTCGCCTGCAGTTCTTTGAGAAGCTGCGAAATGGTTTTATTGAGCACTGGATGGCGATAGTAAGGCGCCAGCTCAGTCAGTGGAATCAATACAAAATCCCGGTTTTCCATATCGATATGAGGAACATGAAGCACCGGTGTATCAATGATCATCTGGTCGTATAACAGAATATCAAGATCCAGCGTACGCGGTCCCCAGTGTACAATCCGTTCTCTGTGAGCAGCCTGCTCCAGTTCATGCAGGCGATCCAACAGTTCCTCTGGGGGCAGAAGTGTGCGGAGTTTTAATGCACCGTTCAAGAATACGTCCTGTTCTACACCGCCATAAGGTTCGGTTACCAGATAATCGGATACCTGTTCTACAATACAATCCTCCGTATCAGCAAGTCCTTGCACTGCATCATCCAGATATTTCTGTTTGTCTCCTAAGTTGGAACCAAGAGCAATATAAGCCGTATGCCATTCACGGGTAATCTCTACGGAGACAGTTTTCAGGGGAAGACCTACAGGAGCCCAAGGCTTTTCAATCTTCAGTGTTACTTTCTGAAGGGAAGGAAGAGTCAGCAGAAGCATCCGCGCCAGATTTTCCACAACGGTCTCTAACAGCTTGTAAGTATGTTCCTGTACGAATCTGGTAATCATCTGGCTGACTTCTCCATAATGGATGGAAGCGGTCAGGTCATCAGTCAGACCCGCCGTACGGGTGCTGGTGTACAGAGTCGCAGAGATGACAAATTTCTGCCCTAATACATTTTCTTCTGGAAATACGCCATGGTTGGCGAAGATCTCCAGCTCTTTGATCTCAATTTTATCCATAAATTACTCCATATGGCGTCCAAGGATGGCTTCGGTCATCTGGACAGCGCGTTTATTTTCTTTGACATCGTGAACGCGGACGAAAGCACAGCCTTTCATAACACCGATAACGGAAGTGGCGATCGTTCCCTCCACACGCTGATCAACCGGCAGATCCAGCGCCAGTCCGATCATAGATTTACGGGAAGTTCCAAGAAGCACTGGAAATCCCAGATGCTGGAACAGCTCCAGATGATTCATGGCCTCCAGGTTCATTTCATAGGTTTTTCCAAATCCGATTCCCGGATCAAGGATGATCTTTTCGTCTGAAATACCGGCGCGTCTTGCAATATTGACACATTCCTGGGTCTCGGCCAGCATATCTACCAGGAAATTATTGTACTCTGCTTTTTCTTTGTTGTGCATCAGGCAGCAGGCTGCGTTGTATTTTGCAATGACAGATGCCATCTGCGGATCATATTTCAGTCCCCAGACATCGTTGACCAGATCAGCACCAGCCTGAAGAGAAACTTCCGCAACGGATGCTTTGAAGGTGTCTACGGAAATCGGAACATCAAAGTGGCTGTTGAGTGCTTCAATAACAGGAAGTACACGGGCAGCTTCTTCTTCTGCACTGACTGGTGTGTGGCCTGGTCTGGTGGACTCGCCGCCTACATCCAGGATGTCAGCACCTTCCGCAATCATGGCCTCTGCATGACGCAGAGCATTGTCCATACTGTTCCATTTTCCACCGTCAGAGAAAGAATCAGGAGTGACATTGAGGATTCCCATAATATAAGTTCTATTGGCAACGTCAAATTCGCGGTTTCTTATTTTCATGGCTGTAACAGCCTCCTTTTTAATATGTAATGGTTAAATTTTTCTTTTCAGCAGACCAGTAACATTCTTTTTCTGCCGGACAGGAAAAACAGTTCCGGGATGCTTTGTCCGCATCGTAGATCAGGGAACTTAACGTATCGGAACGAGCGGCATTGCGATGTTCCCGAATGGCAGAAGTGATCTCCTGAATCTCTGATGGATCAAAGGACAGCTCTCGTAAAATCTGTTCTGCAATCTGTGCACCTGCCTCATCATGTGGGATACCAGACCGGTATTGCTCTGCGCGTCCGATATCATGGAGCAGGGCGGTGCAGTAGATCAGTTCCTTGCTGGCAGATGCATGGGATTCCAAAGCATGGATGTAAGCAAGCCGGGCTACATCCAGAAAATGCTCCGGTGTATGGCGGCAGAACTTACGATCTGCTTCCAGCATCTGCAATTCCTGCAACTGTTCCTGATAGATCGGGTGCTTCCAGATCTGATTGACCCGGATCATGGTATCCATCAGTCTTTTACCATGGAGAGGAACATTTTCTGAAGTTCACGGTCTTCCTTGAACTGTCCTCTGGTAATAGTAGTGATGGTTTTGCTGCCCGGTTTTTTGATGCCGCGCATGGTCATACAGGTATGTTCGGCCTCCAGCATTACCATGACGCCCTTTGGAGATAACGCACGTTCCAGTGCATCGGCAATCTGAACGGTCAGACGTTCCTGAATCTGAGGACGTCGTGCGTAGACATCAACGGTACGTGCCAGTTTGCTGAGGCCTGTGACCTTGCCGTCTGGAATATAAGCAATATGGGCTTTTCCATAAAATGGCATCAGATGATGCTCACACATGGAATAGAAAGTGATGTCCTTCTCCAGCACCATTTCATTATTTTCTACTTCAAACTGCTTTAACAGATGCTCATCGGCCTCCTGATCGAGACCGCCATAAATCTCTTCGCACATCCGTGCAATTCGATTCGGTGTTTCTTTCAACCCTTCGCGCTCCACATCTTCTCCGATTCCTTCCAAAAGAAGACGGATCGCCTGTTCAACTTTTGCTTTATCTACCATAAAAGCAACCTCCACTGTAAAATTCTGCGGAGATCTTCCTTTTTTCTGAGGTAAGGTTTTACCGGAATAAAAAAAGGATATCTCCAATTGTGATAGAACGTATGTCGCTAATTCCCTTCACAATATGAGATATCTTCTTATATTGTTGCAACGGGTGCGGATCCTATACCGTAAGACGAGCTTTTCGTTTCGGCGACAACTCCCCATTCGCCGAACACTTGACGCATAAAATCCTATTTTGCATATCATTCATTTCATAGCCCAGTATAGCACAGTTTGTGGAAACAGGAAAGGAGATTTTAGGGAAAATTCCTTGACGGGAAAAATTATCTATGATAATCTGAATTTTACAGATTACGGACCGAAAGGGATAACGACTGTGCATGAAAGTGTGCGCATTCGTTATCTCTTTTTTTGTAGAGAGAGGGGAAATTTATGTATTTAATGATTGATAATTACGATTCGTTTGTGTATAACCTGAAAGCTTATTTTGAAGAGTTGGGGCGTGAAATTCTGGTGAAGCGTTCAGATGAGATCACGCTGGACGAGATCGAGGATCTGAAGCCAGAGGGAATCATTCTGTCGCCCGGCCCAAAGCGGCCCAGGGATGCCGCACTCTGTGTAGAGACGGTGCGCAGATTTCAGAAGCGGATTCCTATTCTGGGAGTATGTCTTGGACATCAGGTACTTGGATATTGTTCCGGCGCTACTGTGGAGAAAGGGGAACGGCCTATGCATGGAAAGGTGACGGAGGTGCATCACAAAGGTACGGGGCTGTTTGCCGGTCTTCCGGAGAGATTTCGTGTGACCCGGTATCATTCTCTGATCGTGAGGCAGGATACGCTTCCAGAAGATTATGAGGTGGACTGCCTCTCCGAGGATGGCGCAGTCATGGGCATTTCTCAGAAGGAGCATATGCTGTATGGGGTACAATTTCATCCGGAAGCGGTATTGACGGAGTATGGACACGAATTGTTGGAAAATTTCTGTAAAATTGCAGAGGGGAGAGAAGAAAATAAATATGTATCATAATAGACGGATCACCAAAAAACTGGAGCAGTATATTCCAGCAGCAAAGATTTTTGAAAAATTTTCACAGGAAGCAGGGATTACATTTCTGGATTCATCCCTGATCAATGAGCTGGGGCAGTATTCTATCATCGGCAGAAAACCTTACGAGATATTGAAGAAAGAACAAGGACAGTTTTTTCAGAATGGATCACTGCGTACAGATACGACATTTGAAGCATATCTGAAACGGTATCTTCAGGATCATGTGGATGAAAATGAACTGGATATCCCAATGGTGTCCGGGGCTATCGGATATCTTTCCTATGAATACGGACGGGAACTGATGGGTATAGATTCCATGGAAAAAGATCCTTGTCCGATTCCGGAGGCGTTATTTACATTTTATGATCTGCTGATTGTGGAAGACTGTAAGAAGAAAGAAATCTATCTAAGTGCCTGCGGCATGACAGAGGATGCACAGAAGTTGCTGGATAGAACCAGGCAGGAGATTCTGAGGCTGCAGGTAAAGGAACAGACAGAATTACAGGGAGAGGAAGATGCCGCATGGAAGGCGGTACAGATGCCGTACAAGATCAAGGTGACTCCGAATTTTGAAAAGGAAGAGTATAAGCAGGCGGTGGACCAGATGATCCAATACATCCGGGAGGGAGATATTTACATTGCAAATATGACGCAGCGGCTGGAAGTGGAGAGCGAAAAGGCACCGCTTGATGTATTTGTTGCTCTTCGGAAAAATAATCCGTCTCCTTTTGGCGGCTATCTGGATTGTGGAACGTATCAGATCATCAGTGCATCACCAGAACGTTTTTTACAGATGCGGGATAAAAAGGTACAGACCAGACCTATTAAAGGAACCAGAAAACGTGGAGCGACACCGGAAGAAGATCAGATGCTTCGGAAGGAACTGGAGCAGTCCGGTAAGGACAAAAGTGAGCTTCTGATGATCGTGGATCTGGAGCGAAATGATCTGAACCGGGTATGCAGGCCAGGCAGCGTGAAAGTGACGGAGCTATTTACCGTGGAGGCATATGCTACCGTATTTCATCTGGTTTCCAATGTTGAAGGGGAACTTACAGAAGACAGAGATGTGATGGATCTGATGGAAGCTGCATTCCCGGGAGGATCTATCACCGGAGCGCCCAAATATCGCGCCATGGAGATCATTGATGAGCTTGAGCATGGAAAACGGGGACTCTATACGGGTTCTATCGGATATCTGACATTGGATGGAGCCTGTGACTTCAATATTGTAATCCGGACGGCGGTCCATAAAAATGGACGCTATTATCTGGGAGTGGGCGGTGGCATCACCGCAGAATCTGATCTGGAATTTGAGTATGAGGAGACACTGCAGAAAGCGAAAGCAGTTCTGGAGGCATTGAAATAAAAGGAGAACATGATGGAGATTACACTGGATGAAGGTTACAGTTTTGGTTTGGGGGCATTTGAGACGATTGCAGTGAAAGATGGAAAGCTGATCTTTCTTGACCGACACCTTCGGCGGCTTGATCGGGCACTGCATTTTCTGAAGATCGGAACACTGGATGAGCGTGGAATCACAGAAAAACAGGTGATAGATTATGTGAAACAGCAAAAACTTACAGATGGCGCGTGTAAGTTGACAGTTTCTAAAGAAAATGTAGTATTTCAACAAAGACAGAATCCATATACTGATGACATTCGTAGAACAGGATTTGTGATGGATTTCAGCTCGGTTCGAAGAAATGAGACCTCACCGTTGACAGCTTATAAGACGCTGAATTACGGGGACTGCATTCTGGAAAACAGACAGGCTCATGGATTGGGAATGAATGAGAGGATCTTTCTGAATACGAAAGGGCAGATCAGCGAGGGAACCGTCAGCAATATATTCTTTGTGAGAAACGGGAAGCTGTATACACCGGATCTGTCCTGCGGATTGCTTCCTGGAATTCTGCGGGAGTATCTGTGCGAGACGGAGAATGTGGAGGAGGCAGTCATTTATCCAGCAGAGTTAGGGCAGTATGAGGAATGTTTTGTAACGAATTCTCTGATGGGGATCATGCCGGTTAATCAGTTAGGAGAGTGGAAGTCTGAAAGCCGGGAGGTCACAAATCAGCTGTTGAAGAAGTATGAAAGTATATGACAATTGTTCTGAGTTGCGTTTGTGTTGAGAAAAATATGAATATCAGTTGATGATTCTTCCGAGGATATCAGTTACAATGGAATAAGATAATCTTGACTTACGGAGGATGACGGAATGATTTATAACACGTATGAACTGATATGGCTGTTTCTGATCTATTCGTTTCTGGGCTGGATGCTGGAGACAATACTGGCTGCGACAGAACAAAGACGCTTTGTAAACAGAGGATTGATCAATGGTCCATTATGTACGATCTATGGTGTTCCAATCGTAATACTGACCATATTCGGACAGGAATTGCCGCTGTTCTGGCTGTTCCTGGGAGCCATGATCGTGGCGACAGTCACGGAATGGATCAGTGGACATATGATCGAACGGTTTTACCATGAGAGATGGTGGGACTATTCCAACGTAAAATGGAATCTGGACGGTTATATCTGTCTTCCGGCATCCTTAGTCTGGGGTGTTCTGGGGACGATCAGCATGCGCTGGGGAAATGGTCTGTTGATCCGGCTCTATGGATTCCTGCCTGAGGGAATCGGACATCTGCTGGTGTGGATACTGGCAGGAATGCTGGTGCTGGATGTGACAGCTACCATATTTGCTTTGTCGGGTATTGGCCGAAGCACGCAGAAGTGGGAGGCAGTAGATTCATGGTTTACCAGCATTAGTCTGCGGATTGGTCAGTGGTTGTACGGACATGTGGATCGAAGAATTCACAGAGCATATCCAAAGACTGTGCGGGTTGAGAAGCCGCAGCGGGATAAGACCGTATTTGCAGCAGGCTGCTGCATGCAGAAGCTGGTGTGGCTGTTCTTTATCGGGTGTCTGCTTGGCGATATCACAGAGACGATCTTCTGCAGGATCACTGCAGGCGTGTGGATGAGCCGGAGCAGTCTGGTGTGGGGACCCTTCAGCATTGTGTGGGGATTTGCTATTGCAGCGGTGACGGATCTTCTTTATAAATACAAAGACCGGTCTGACCGTTTCCTGTTTTTAATGGGGACAGCGCTGGGTGGCGCTTACGAATATCTGTGCAGCGTGTTGTCAGAGATGGTATTTGGAACCGTTTTCTGGGATTACAGTGAGATCCCGTTCAATCTGGGCGGAAGAATCAATCTTCTGTACTGTTTTTTCTGGGGATTTGCAGCAGTGGCCTGGTTCAAGATTTTCTATCCAGTGATCTCTGGATGGATCGAAAAATTACCCATCTGTGCAGGACGGATCCTGACATGGGTGATCGTGGTCTTTATGTGCTGTAATATGGCTGTATCGACCATGGCTCTGATCCGCAGTAATGAGCGGAGCCAGGGAATTCCAGCCACACAGAGCTGGCAGCAGACCATGGATGAACGGTTTCCTGATGAAAGAATGGAGAAGATCTATCCCAATGCCATAAAAGTGGGTATGCAGGTGGATAATAAGAGGAGGACAGACGGATGGAAGTAGGACTGGCATTGACATTGTGTGGACTTGGGGTCGCATTTTGGATTCCGGCAACCATATTGGGCATAATTTTGAAAAGCCGGACACAGAAATGTACGGCGGATGCACAGGCAAAGGTGATGCGGATCAATGTACATAATTCCAGTGACAGCGGACTGCAATATCATCCAGTGTACGAATATTATGCGGCGGGTGAGTATTATACTTCGGAAGGTGCATATCTCAGCGGTCGTGTTCCGGAAGTGGGAGAAACTATCTGGATCAAATACAATCCGGACAAGCCGAAGCAGTCCTATATTCCGGGATATGATAATAAAGTTTATAAGATTCTGACCATTGTATTTGGACTGATTGGAGCAGTGCCGATTCTGGTATGCATTGGTATTGCAATTTGGGTGTTATAAGAATGAAAAAATATATTTCTCTTGTGATTTTTCTTTGCTTAATCGTAGTTTCCGGCGTTACCTATTATAAGAAAATGAATTTGCTTTCGCTTCCAGAGGAAGAAACAGTAGAATATGCAGAAATCAGCTATGGAATCTCGGATGAAGATCCGATTTATCGCATTACGGACGAAGAGAAGATTGCTGAGCTATTTGATCTTGTTGATATGGAAAGCTGGAAAAAGACAAATTATGTGATGGAATACAGTCCGTTGGAATATGTGTTTTTTGAAGAAACACCCTATCGGTGGGAAATAGGCATTTCAGAAAATAAGGACGGAACGGTTTGCTATCAGGTATCTGTCTATGAAAATAATGAGCCTGTTTTTCCTGGAGGGCACTATTTCATATCTGCTGATTCGGATAAATATGAAGATGTGATTCACACATTGAAAATAATACAGCCGAATTAAAAAAATGAGAGATGAGGACTGTTCATAAATCTTGGAGCGTTTATGCCTTTTTAATAAAACTTTGATTGACAGACAACAAAAAGTATCATAGAATAATACCAACATCTGAGATTTCTATATGCGAGCATATCCGGCATTTCGCCGAATTTTCAGAAGTGAGAACTGAATAAGGCGAGTTGGATAGCATGAGCAGCAGATGAAGGATCTTCTATATCCAGCTTCGCAAGAGTAGAGGAATATGGGAAGCAAAGAAGAACCAATGGTAGCATATTATGAAGAGAAAAACCGTGGGATGCATCCGAGAGTCTGCATGAATTGCTGGATTTTACCGATGTGCGGAGAATTTCAGAAAATTTGTTACAGATTATAAGATTCATGTAATTATCAATGCTTTGGCACACAGAGATTATAGTATTCATTCAGAAGGAATGCCCATTCAACTTATCATGTTTGAAGACAGGCTGGAAATTCATAACCCAGGTGGTATTTATGGACGTATCCGTATTGATCAACTTGGAAAGGTTCAGCCGGACACCACGAACAAGAAAGGAAATCTGTGAGTATCTTGGCTTGACCTCCGTTACTTATGCAATACAAAGCAGAGTGTTTCCGTTAGTGGAGACTGGACAGATTAAGATGAGCATTCCCGAAAAACCAAAGAGCCCGAAACAGTTATTTTACAGTGAATAATTATGAAAATATTTGTAGATGCAGATGCCTGCCCGGTGGTGGGCATCGTAGAAGAGCTTGCAAAAAAATATACGATTCCGGTGACCTTGTTATGTGACACCAACCATGTGATTTCCTCCGATTACAGCGAAGTTATTGTGGTGGGAGCAGGTGCAGATGCGGTGGATTATAAGCTGATCAGCATTTGTCACAAAGGAGATATGGTGGTCTCGCAGGACTACGGAGTGGCAGCCATGGCACTTGGGAAGGGCGCTTATGCAATCCATCAGTCTGGAAAATGGTACACCAACGAAAATATTGACCAGATGCTCATGGAACGCCATCTGAATAAAAAAGCCAGAAGAGCCTCACAGAAAAATCACCTGAAAGGTCCGAAGAAAAGAACTGCAGAAGACGATGAATATTTCAGGGAATCTTTTGAGAAAATGATTTTGAAAGTGATGGAAAGGGAATAAACTATACCTGAAAGGGTATAATTATAGGAATAAACAAAAAAATATACCCGAACGGGACTAAAAAACACTTGGATACTTGAAAATATACCCGAACGGGACTATTATAGATAGTATGAATAGAATTGGTGAATATATAAAACAGGAGAGAAAAAAGGCAGGGTTGACCCAGGAAGAATTTGCAATGCGTTCAGGGCTGGGACTTCGGTTTGTTCGTGAACTGGAACAGGGAAAGGAGACTGTGCGTCTGGATAAAGTAAATCAGGCATTGGCAATGTTTGGAAAAGAAGCTGTACCGGGAAAAAAGGAGGAATAACAGGTGGAGTCAGAATATAGAAGAGGTTATGTATATATTCAAAATCATTTTGCCGGAATCATTGCTGAGACAGAAGAGGGATATATCTTTTCCTATGATAAGGAATATTTGTCAAGAGAGGATGCAGTAGCAGTCAGTTTGACTTTACCTTTGAGAGACGAACCATATGAGACAACGATATTTTTTCCCTTTTTTGATGGATTAATACCAGAAGGATGGCTTTTGGGAGTTGTCAGTCGTAACTGGAAAATAAATCAGAAAGACAGATTTGGGTTGTTATTGCTGGCATGTAAAGATTGCATCGGAGATGTGTGCATCAGAGGAGAAAAAATATGAGATGTCTGTGTTGTGGGAAAACGATAACAGAAAATGCGTCCACAAGAGAAAAAGAATGGTGCTGGCATAAGAAGTGTGTAAAAAAATTTTTTCATACAGATGAATTGCCGGTTCTGGATATTACAAAGGAACAACTGGAAATACTGGCAGATGAAACTGTAAATGAAGGACTGACTGTGCCTGGTGTACAGAAAAAACTGTCATTACATTTGTCGACAGATATGCAATCACGCCTCACAATCGTTGACTATCCAACAGGATATATTTTGAAGCCACAGACAGAAGACTTTGAAAATATGCCAGAGTACGAGGATCTTGCTATGCGGCTTGTAGAAATTATGGGAATTCAAACTGTACCGCATGCATTGATAAAGTTGGATCATGAATATGCATATATTACAAAAAGAATTGACAGAGAGATTACAGAAGAAAATGTGAATTTATACGCAATGGAAGATTTTTGCCAGCTATCCAGACGTCTAACACAGGATAAATATAAGGGGTCATATGAAAACTGTGGACGTATTGTAAAGAGATATTCCAGTATGCCTGGTCTGGATCTGACAGAAATGTATCTGCGAGTGGCTGCTGCTTTTGTGGTAGGAAATTCTGATATGCATTTGAAGAACTTCTCGTTGATAGAAAATATGCCTGGAAGTAGGATATTTCAGCTATCAAAAGCATATGATATGCTTCCTGTAAATGTAATTATGCCAGAGGATAAAGAACAGATGGCACTGACAATCAATGGGAAAAAACGTAATATTCATAAAAAAGAATTTCGAAAACTGGCGGAGTCTTACGAAATTTCACCAAAAGCTGCGGAAAATATGCTGAAGAAAATCTGCCGAATGGAAAATAAACTTCTTGATCAGGTAGAGGGAGCCTATTTATCTAAGGAGCAGAAAGAACAGGTGAGCCAGTTGGTTCATGAGAGAATCAAAACCCTGAGCTTATGAATCTTTAGTCCAATACATGTCATACAAGCTTTTATTTCATGCACAGCTTCCTCGCATAACTCCTCTTTTTTACAGCACAAATCTTGACACGCCGAACCGCAAACTTTATAATATCTAATGTATGCCTATATCGCAGACAAATGCTTGTCTGCATGATTATAGAGGAGACTAAGGAACAAGAAAGGAATCAACACCATGCCTTTGAAGAAGAAACCAGTGACTGGTATGAAAGACATCCTGCCTGCAGAGATGCAGATCAGAGATTACGTGACCGGTCTGATCAAAGAGACATATAAAAGCTTTGGATTTTCGCCCATTGAGACTCCGTGTGTAGAACATATCGAGAACCTGTGCAGCAAGCAGGGCGGAGACAATGAGAAGCTGATCTTCAAGATCATGAAGAGAGGCGAGAAGCTGAATCTGGAGACTGCACAGAGCGAAGCAGATCTGACAGACAGTGGTCTGCGCTATGACCTGACTCTGCCGCTGTCCAGATTTTATTCCAATAATGCAAATAATCTGCCGACTCCGTTTAAAGCACTGCAGATCGGAAGCGTATGGAGAGCAGACAGACCACAGAGAGGACGTTTCCGTCAGTTCGTACAGTGTGATATTGATATTTTAGGAGAGGCAAGCTGCCTGGCAGAGATCGAGCTGATCTTGGCAACGACTACATTGCTTGGAAAACTGAATTTCAAGGGATTCAAGGTTCGCATCAATGAGCGCCGGATCTTAAAGGCAATGGCTGAGTACTGCGGATTCCCGGAGGATCAGTTTGATCTGGTATTCATCATTCTGGACAAGATGGATAAGATTGGATGGGACGGTGTGAAAGCAGAGCTGATCGAAGCTGGATTTTCCGCTGACAGCGTAGCAAAATATGTAGATATGTTTGGCGAGATGGAAGCAAGCGAAGATCCGCTTGGATATCTGGAGAATAAGCTGACCGGTGTACTGGCAGCAGATGTGATCGGAAACCTGCGTACCATCCGTCAGAGTGTGGAAGCAACCAAGGCTGCAGATTTTGAACTGGTATTTGACCCGACGCTGGTTCGAGGAATGTCCTATTATACAGGAACCATCTTCGAGATCGAGATGCCGGAGTTCGGAAGCTCTGTAGCAGGCGGCGGCCGTTATGACAAGATGATCGGTAAATTTACCGGAAATGATACGCCGGCTTGTGGATTTTCCATCGGATTTGAGAGAATCGTTACGATCCTTCTGGAGAACAATTTCCAGGTGCCGGGTGCAGCAGGTAAGAAAGCATTCCTGATCGAGAAAAATATGCCGGCTGACAAGCTGTGTGAGGTGCTCAAAGAGGCAAGAGCAGAGCGCGAGAACGGTGCAACAGTACAGGTGGCACTGATGAACAAAAATAAAAAATTCCAGAAAGAGCAGCTTTCCAAAGAAGGCTATACCGAGTTCAAAGAATTTTTTAACAGATAAGAGAGGTATATAACATGCAGGGAAGAACCCATAACTGCGGCGAACTTCGTCTTTCCAATGCAGGTGAGCAGGTCCGTCTGGTAGGATGGTATGAAAACATCCGTAAAGTCAGCAAAAATTTAGGATTCCTGATCTTAAGAGATTTCTACGGAACTACGCAGATCGTTGTGGAGACCGAGGAGATCATGGAGCAGCTGTCAGAGCTTAACTATGAGTCCACGATTCAGGTAGATGGTGTGGTTCGCGAGAGAAGCAGCAAAAATAACAAGATTCCAACTGGTGATATCGAGGTCGTTCCGAGCAAAGTAGAAGTGCTTGGAAAGTGCCGTTATAATGAGCTGCCGTTCCAGATCAACCATTCTAAAGATGCAGACGAGAATATCCGTCTGAAATATCGTTATCTGGATCTGCGTAATCCGGAAGTAAAGAGCAAGATCGTGCTGAGAAGCAAGATCGTGGCTGATCTTCGTCAGAGCATGACTGCTCATGATTTCATGGAGATCACTACCCCGATCCTGACCTGTTCTTCACCGGAGGGAGCAAGAGATTATCTGGTACCGTCCAGAAATCATCCTGGAAAATTTTATGCACTTCCGCAGGCACCGCAGCAGTTCAAACAGCTTCTGATGGCTTCTGGATTTGACCGTTATTTCCAGATCGCTCCGTGTTTCCGTGATGAGGATGCCAGAGCTGACCGTTCTCCGGGAGAGTTCTACCAGCTGGATATGGAGATGGCTTTCGCAAGCCAGGAGGATGTATTTGCAGTGCTGGAAGATGTGCTTCCGCCGATTTTCTCAAAATACGGCATTTACAATGAGGCTTCCAAGCCGCCATTTAAGAGAATTCCATATCTTGAGGCTATGGATAAATATGGTTCCGATAAGCCGGATCTGCGTATCAACCTGTTAGTACAGGATGCAACCGATGTACTGGCTGACTGTGGCTTCGGACCGTTTGAAGGAAAGAAAGTAAAAGCAATCGTGGCACCGGCATTTACCGGCACCAGAAAAGTGATTGATAAACTGTGTGCTGATGTAGAAGTGCAGAGCGGACAGAAAGCATACTGGTTCCGTCTGGATGACAAGATGGAGCTGGTTGGAGGCATCTCCAAGTTCCTGCAGGATAAGAAAGATGCAGTAGTAGCAGCTCTTGGACTGAAGGCTGGAGATTTCGTTGGACTGACTGCAGGCGACTTAAAGACTGCTCAGAAGACTGCAGGCGTGCTCAGAAAGATGCTGGGTGCTTCCTCTGATGCTTACATGAAGAAGGACTGCTACGAATTCTGCTGGATCGTAGACTTCCCGATGTATGAGATCGGTGAGGAGTCTGGCGAGCTGGAGTTCTGCCATAACCCGTTCTCCATGCCGCAGGGCGGACTTAGTGCTCTTGAGAATCAGGATCCGCTGGAGATCCTTGCATATCAGTACGATCTGGTATGTAATGGTGTGGAACTGTCTTCAGGTGCTGTTCGTAATCATGATCCGGAGATCATGGTCAAAGCATTCAATATCGTTGGTCTTGGTGAGGATGATGTGAAAGCAAAATTCCCGGCAATGTACAATGCATTCTGCTACGGAGCACCGCCACATGCTGGTATCGCTCCTGGCGTAGACCGTATGGTTATGCTGATCGCAGGTGAGGAGAGCATCCGTGAGATCATTCCGTTCCCGATGAACAAGAACGCACAGGATGTGATGATGGGAGCACCGGCTGAGGTTGAAGAAAAACAGCTTCGCGATGTTCATATTCAGATCATCAAGGAAGACCTGAAAAAAGAAGAGAAAAGTGCAGAATAAATAAATGCATATGGGATCCCGCGGGGGCTGGCAAACAGTCAGAACTCGCGGGATTTTTTTGACAAAATATTTTCTGGCGTGGACGACAGAAAATGTTGTCATCTCTCGGAGTATTTCGTATAATGAAACCAGCAGAGTCCGGGAGGATAAAAAATATGATTACGTGCAGAGAATGCGGTGCACTGATAGAAGAACTGGCAGAACGATGCCCTTATTGCGGCGCCATCAATGAGCTTGGTGCAGAACATAAATACATGCAGGATATGTATGACCTGAAGGATGATCTGAAAGAGGTGGGAAATATCCCCAGCGAAGAGATCAAAGCAGAAGTAAAGTCGAATGTCCATTTTACAGGAAAGGCAGTCGCAGTACTGCTGGCACTGGTTCTGATCCTTGCAGCGGTGTTTCTGTTTTTGCGGTATTCAGGGGATATTATTTATTCCGTGTACAATAAAATGACCGATACTCGTATGGCAGATACCCGGGAACAGATGCAGTGGGAAAGGGAGAATTTCCCCAAGCTGGATGCTTGGTATGAGGAAGGTGACTACGACTCGATCCTTGCGTTCTGCAATGAAATTGATGCGGCAACAGGCGGTATTTCTTACAGTTATACTAACTGGGAGCACTGGAATATTCTTCCTTTTTATGACACTTATCAGGAGTGCATGGAGCTAAAGAAGTACATCCAGCAGGGGGAGGAGACCTATCTCTATGAGTATCAGGCAGCACTCTATGATGCGTTGACCATGAATTATGATAAGGAATTGTTCCATCAGGTGGATGACAAGGATGAAAGTCTGGTGGATGGCTGGATCAAAGAGACTATGAGGTTTGTCAAAGACACCTATCAGATGGGCGATTCAGAGATCAAGGATCTGGAATATCAGGCAGAAAAGGATCATTTTCTGGATTACAAAGTGATCTATAAATATGTGGAAGAACACAAAGACCGGGTTCCGGTTACAGATTAAACGAACAGGGGGAAACAAAAAGTGAAATGTGATTTTTGCGGGGCAAATCTGACGATCGATGATGAAGTATGCCCATACTGCCATACTCCCAATACTCATTATGTGAAGCATCGGGAGGATATGCACCGCTACGAGCAGGACTATCAGAGTACGAAGACAGAAGTGTATGAGACGGCTGGAAAGACCAGTAAAAAAGCGACGCAGATCGCAGTACTGGCTGTTCTGGGACTTCTGTTTCTGGGAAGCATTGTGATGAACAACAGTATCTGGACGATTGAACGGGCATTGTTGGTTCAGAAAGCGCAGAAAAATCTGTCGACTCATGTAGAAAATCTGGACAAATATATTGCAAATGAAGACTGGAAATCATATGCCGCGTACATAGACGTGAATGAACTTTACTATTCGGGCATCAATGGATTTGACGATTACCGGTATTTCCAGAGGATGGTGACAGATTATAATTATATTTATGACGCCTGCATGCATCTGGTGGATCATGAAAATATCGACAATGAGTATATGTACTACACGCCGGACCGTTGTATGGAAGAGATTGCGGACAACCTGAAGGATATGTATGACTTTGTGAAGGCAGACGAGTATTCCACATACTATGAGGTTTACCAGAATCACAGTGACTGGTGTGACACGGTGCTGACACAGGCAGAAGAGCTGGTACAGGCATATGTAGGTGTGGATCCACAGGTGATTGAAAGTGGTGAGATCCGTACCATGTCAAAGACCAGACTGATCGTATTATTGGAAGGGAGCTATCGGCAGAATGAATCGTAAAATATATCGGGCAGTTGTAATCGTGCTGGTCGTTCTGACCATCGGACAGATCATAAGATTTGGATTTCAGCTCTACGGAGATCAGTACCATTATCACTATGATGAAGATACTTTTCTCTATTCTATTCAAGATGGACAATATTCTGAACTGCCGGAGAAAAAGAACCGCAATGAGATGGAGCATGTGAAAGCAGATGCGCAGATGCTGGAATGTTATGCAGTGGCTGATTACTATGAGGCAGCATCTCTGTATTATGCTTATGAAAATATCGGAAATGCAGCAAAAGCGGCAATTGCAAAGGCAGATATGGAAGAAGCTGAAGGCCGCATGGGAGACTTAAGCTACTGTGCAGAAGAAATCGATGGATATTTTGTGAAATATTTTGCTTCTGCAGACTCCCAAAGTCAGTCTACAGACGTTGAGGGGCAGTCTACAGAAGCTGAGTAACGATAAAAATTAAGCCGTCAGTTTGTGGATCCAGCGATAACTTCGGAACCGAAGGAAGATTGGAAGCCCTTTGAAAATCTGGTCACATTGTACTGCTACGACTACCAGTTCCACCGGCCATTTCCAGACAAAAGCGGCCAGGAAAGACAGCGGCATAACGATGAGCCAGGTGGAGATCAGATTCAGGCGGAGAGTAAATTTCGTATCGCCGGAACTCTGAATGATGCCCATAGAGACTGGCATCTGGTAAGACATACCAACCATGATAACACTCATGATGATTATAAAGTGATCAGCCAGGATCATGGCTTCGTTGCTGAGCCGGTACATGGACAGCAGTGGGGTGCGGCACACAAACAAAATAGTTGCGAGAATCAATCCAATCAGAATATCAATGACAGACAGGGTGCGGGCATCGGACCGCACCCTTTTCAGGTCTCCGGCTCCGATACTGTTGCCAATCATAACTGCAGAGGCAGAAGACAGCGCAATCACTACCACTTTCAGATACTGGTAGAAAGTAGAAGACACGGAGTTAGCTGCAATTGCATCAGAGGACAGATGTCCTAGAATCGCAGTCTGCATGGGGACGGAGACCGCCCACAACAAGGACGTGATCATAATCGGAATGCCGACTTTCAAAAAGGATCGCACTTGTTCTCTGCTTCCGGAGAACAGGGAGCTGGAGAACAGGTGGATCTTTGTGTCCATTTTTGCCACATAGAACAGCAGGATCAGAAGTTCTGCGATACGGGAAATCAGTGTTCCGATCGCAGCACCCTTGATACCCATTTCCGGAAATCCAAAGTGGCCGAAGATCAATGTATAGTTGATGCAGCCGTTGACGATCAGGGACACTACGGACACGATAAACGAGATCCGCACTGTTCCCACACTTCGCAGCATGGCGATGAGCAGATTGCTGAAAATAAAAAGCACGAAGGTCCATTTCAGGATAGAGAGATAGACCAGTCCTTCTGCAATGATCTCATCGGAAGTGGTAAAAATTCTCAATAGCTGCACAGGAAAGACAGTACACACCACCATAACCAACACAGAGACCAGCAGACAGAACTTCAGAGCAATTCCAGTCAGCTCCCGGATCGGCTGTGTCTGCTTCTGGCCCCAGTACTGAGAAGCAAGAGCTACCAGTGCATTTCCAATGGGAAGGGCAGTCTGCTGTACCATGAAGAAGACCTGGTTCACAGTGGCTGCTCCAGACAGAGCATTCTGACTGTAACTTCCCAGCATAATATTGTCCAGCATGTTCACACTGTAGGCAATCAGATTCTGAAGGGTGATGGTCAGGATCAGACCAAATAACGTCTTATAAAAGAGAGTATCTTTCGTGAAAAAAGACTCTCTGGTGGATAATTCGGTGTTCATAGATTCTATTCTCCTCGAGTAAAATAACTTTGCATTTGAATACTCACAAATTATAGCATATTAAATTTTTTCTTGACAAATAAAATCGGCTTTGCTATGATGTAAAAAAATTGAATTGAGCATCACTTTAAACCGATGAAGCGGAGATAACGGTATTTATGGTCGCACAGAGAGTCCGGGGAGCTGAGAGCCGGATGGAACCCAGAATATCAAATGGACCGCTGAGGGCACAGTCAAAGGCAGAGATGAAAAGCCGAGTATTCTGTGACGTGAGGACATACGTCAGTTGTCAGAGATATGTTAGTATTTCGTAAGGGTGTGAAGGCAGAGATACCTTCACAAATCAAGGTGGCACCGCGGGAAATGTAATGACTCGTCCTTGGTAAGTTAGACAGACTTATCAAGGGCGATTTTTTATGCCAGAAAAGGAGACGACATGAGACCGGAATTCAAAGAAGCAGTTAAGATCGCAGCAACAGGAGAGTACAAGTGCATTCCAGTCAGTCTGGAATTATATGCAGACCAGTACACACCGCTGATGGTACTCAGAAAGCTGAAAAATGTAAGCAGACATTGCTACATGCTGGAATCAGCGGAGGATAATCAGAAATGGGGGCGCTACACATTTCTGGGATATGACCCGCGGCTTGAGATCACCTGTACAAACGGAAAACTCACGATCAAAAACGGAACATCCGTGAATATGGAGACAAAGCATCCAGGTGAGTATATTCGACAGATACTTGATGAAAATAAAAGTCCGAAGATTGAAGGTTTTCCTACATTTACCGGTGGACTGGTAGGATATTTTTCCTACGATTATATGAAATATGCAGAGCCGTCTCTAGTGCTGGATGCAGAAGACAAGGAAGGGTTTAAGGATGTGGATCTGATGTTGTTTGACAAGGTCATCGCATTTGACCATTTCCGTCAGAAGATCATCCTGATCGTAAATATCCGATGTGAGGATCTGAAGACCGAGTATCACCGGGCAGAACTGGAACTTTCTACCATGAAGCAGCTGATCCAGAGCGGCGAGATGGCGGAAGAAATACCGGGCAGATGTACTTCTGAATTCCGGGCATTGTTTAATCAGAAGCAGTATTGCAGCATGGTCGAGAAAGCAAAGCATTACATTCGGGAGGGAGATATTTTTCAGGTGGTGCTTTCCAATCGAATGGAATCGGATTATGAAGGAAGCCTTCTGGATACCTACCGGGTACTGCGGACGGTGAATCCTTCCCCATATATGTTTTATTTTTCCAGTGACGATATGGAGATCGCGGGAGCTTCCCCGGAGACACTGGTAAAGCTGGAAAATAAGACGCTCCATACGTTCCCACTGGCAGGTACTAGACCAAGGGGAGCCACTGAGGCGGAGGATCAGAGGCTGGAACAGGAACTGCTGGCAGATGAAAAAGAATGTTCTGAGCACAACATGCTGGTGGATCTGGGACGAAATGATATCGGTAAGATCAGTGAGTTCGGAACCGTGGAAGTGGAAAAATACATGAGCATTCAGCGGTTTTCACACGTGATGCACATAGGTTCTACTGTGAAAGGAACCATCAGGAAAGGGTTGGATGCCATCGATGCGGTGGATTCCATTCTGCCGGCTGGAACCTTATCGGGAGCACCGAAGATCCGGGCCTGCGAGATCATCAATGAGCTGGAAAATAATAAGCGGGGCATCTACGGAGGAGCCATTGGTTATCTGGATTTCACCGGAAACCTGGATACCTGTATTGCGATCCGCATTGCATATAAGAAAAATGGCAAGGTATTTGTCAGAAGCGGTGCAGGCATCGTGGCTGACAGCGTGCCACAGAAAGAATATCAGGAGTGTATCAACAAGGCAAAGGCAGTGATGAATGCACTGGCTACCGCACAGGGAGGCATCGACCAATGATCATACTTATCGACAATTACGACAGTTTTTCTTATAACCTGTATCAGCTGGTCGGAACCATTGCCCCGGATATCAAAGTGATCCGGAATGATGAACTGACCGTGGATGAGATCCGGGCACTGAAACCATCACGGATCATTCTTTCACCGGGACCTGGCTTTCCAAGGGATGCGGGCATCTGTATCGAGGCGGCAAAGACACTGGGAAAAGAGATACCGACATTGGGTGTCTGCCTGGGACATCAGGCTATCTGCGAAGCCTATGGAGCTACCGTTTCTTATGCAAAAGAGCTGATGCACGGCAAGCAGTCCACCATAACCATTGATGAGACCTGCCCCATCTTTCAGGGCATGGGAAATACCATGAAAGCAGCCAGATATCATTCGCTGGCAGCTGTGAAAGAGACTATTCCAGAAACATTAAAGGTGACTGCCAAGACCAAAGACGGCGAAGTTATGGCAGTTATGCATCGGGAGTATCCCATTTACGGTGTACAGTTCCATCCAGAATCCATCCTGACACCAGATGGAAAAATCATATTGAGTAATTTCTTAAAAGAAATATAAATAACGCAAACATACAGCAAACATATAAAATATATGAGGAGGATAAGAAAATGATTAAAGAAGCAACAGCAGCATTGATCGATGGAAAAGACCTGACTTATGAGCAGGCAAATGCAGTAATCAATGAGATCATGAACGGAGAGACTTCACAGGTACAGACAGCCGCATTTCTGACTGCTTTGTCCACCAAGGGTGAGACCATTGAGGAAATTACCGCCTGCGCAGCAGCTATGAGATCCCATGCACTTCCGGTACAATATGACGGAGATCTGCTGGAGATCGTAGGAACAGGTGGAGACGGAGCTGGCTCCTTTAATATTTCTACCACATCTTCGATAGTGATTGCTGCCGGAGGCGTTCCAGTGGCGAAACATGGCAATCGGGCAGCTTCTTCAAAGAGTGGTGCAGCGGACTGTCTGGAGGCATTGGGAGTAAATATTCAGCTTGCCCCGGAACAATGTGTAAAACTTCTGAAAAAGATTGGTATCTGTTTCTTCTTTGCACAGAAATATCACACTTCTATGAAATATGTAGGACCAGTTAGAAAAGAGCTGGGTGTGAGAACGGTCTTCAATCTGTTGGGACCGCTGACCAATCCGGGACATGCCAATCTTCAGGTGTTGGGAGTATATGCTGAGCATCTGGTGGAGCCGATGGCAAAGGTGCTTTATCAGCTGGGGGTAAAACGGGGCATGGTAGTCTACGGACAGGACAAGCTGGATGAAATCTCCATGTGTGCACCTACAACGGTCTGTGAATTTGGCAAAGGTGAGTACAAGACCTATGTGATCCGGCCGGAAGATTTTGGTATGAAGACTGCTCAGAAGGATGCACTCAAAGGCGGTACTCCAGAAGAAAATGCAGCCATTACAAGAGCTATTCTGGCGGGTGAAAAAGGAGTCAGAAGAGATGCGGTCCTGTTAAATGCAGGAGCCGGTCTCTATGTGGGCGGCAAGGCAGACAGCCTGGCAGATGGTGTGAAGCTGGCAGCTACTCTGATCGATGAGGGCATGGCACAGCAGACGTTGAATGCTTTTATCCGCGAATCAAATAAGCAGGAATCGGTGGCATCTTAGTGGCATAAAAACAGACAGGCGAAGGAGACAGATATGATATTAGATGAGTTGGCAGCTTATGCATCCTTCCGGGTGGCGGAGGCGAAGAAAAAGATAGCAGCGGACGAAATGGAACGAAAAGCCCGCAGCCTTCCTAAAGGAGATTTTCGATTTGAGCATGCTCTTTGTAACACAGGAGTATCCTTTATCTGCGAAGTAAAACGAGCATCACCTTCCAAAGGGTTGATTGCCGAGGATTTTCCTTATGTGGAGATTGCCAGGGAATATGAGCAGGCCGGTGCAGACTGTGTATCGGTACTGACAGAGCCAAAATGGTTCTTAGGTTCTGATGAGATCTTCAAAGAGATTCGGGCGGCCATTACCCTTCCTATGATCCGTAAGGATTTCACGGTGGATGCTTATCAGATCTATGAGGCAAAATGCATGGGAGCAGATGCAGTACTTCTGATCTGTGCCTTGCTTCCAACCGAGACCATTCGGGAATATCTGAAGATCTGTGATGATCTGGGATTGACTGCACTGGTAGAGACTCATGATGAAAATGAGATCCGGTCAGCACTGAAGGCAGGAGCCAGAGTGATAGGTGTTAATAACCGGAATTTGAAAAATTTTACTGTGGATTTTTCTAATGCAGCGAACCTTCGGGAGCAGATCCCCACGAATGTGATCTTTGTGGCAGAATCTGGAGTGAAGGAGCCGCAGGATGTGGGTGTTCTGGCAGAGATCGGAGCCGATGCGGTGCTGATCGGTGAGGCGCTTATGCGTGCGGAAGACAAGACGGAACGGCTGGCTGAATTTAAACAGGCAGCGGCACAAGGACGAGAGAAGGCTGCAGAGCAGGTGCAGACATCGGACGCACAGAGTCAGGCATCTGACGGAGGCAAGGCATGAGAAGCCAGAACGCTAATCAGATGGTAGATAGTGGGCAGACGAAAATCAAGATCTGCGGCCTGTATCGGGATGCAGATATCGACGCAGTCAATCAATACCAGCCCGATTATGCAGGTTTTGTATTCTATCCACCCAGCCACCGATATGTGACATGGGAGCAGATGAAAGACTTTCGGGAAAAGTTGCGGTCAGAGATCCCGGCAGTGGGTGTATGTGTAAACTTGCCGGTGGAGGAGGTGGCAGCGCACCTGAAGGAAGGTTTTATCCAGATTGCTCAGCTTCATGGAACGGAAGATGAAGCATATATGGAGATGCTGCGGAGCCTGGTACCTGGATGCGAGATCTGGAAAGCATGTAAAATAAGATCTGCAGAAGATTTACAGAAGATCGAGAACAGCAGTGCAGACCGGATCTTATTGGATAATGGATATGGAACCGGTAATTGTTTTGACTGGCGGCTGTTGAAAGACTGGTCGACAAAGCATTCATTTCTGCTGGCAGGTGGGCTTCAGTCGGAAAATATCAAAGAAGCAATAAATAATTTTGCACCATGGGGTGTGGACATCAGCTCCGGTGTGGAGACAGACAAGAAAAAAGATCCTGACAAGATCAGAAAAATCATAGAACAAGTGAGGAGTAAGTAAGATGGCAGAGAACAGATCCAAAGGCCGGTTCGGCGTACATGGCGGACAGTATATTCCAGAAACGCTGATGAATGCAGTGATCGAACTGGAAGAGGCATATAATCATTACAAAAATGATCCAGAATTTAATGCGGAACTGCAGGATTTATTTAACAATTATGCAGGTCGTCCGTCCAGACTGTATTTTGCAAAGAAAATGACAGATGATCTGGGTGGAGCAAAGATTTATCTGAAACGTGAAGATTTGAACCATACCGGTGCTCATAAGATCAACAATGTGCTTGGACAGGTGCTGCTGGCAAAGAAAATGGGTAAGACCCGTGTGATCGCAGAGACCGGAGCAGGCCAGCATGGTGTGGCAACGGCCACAGCTGCAGCTTTGATGGGAATGGAATGCGAAGTATTTATGGGAAAAGAAGATACTGAGCGCCAGGCACTGAATGTGTATAAAATGCGTCTGCTGGGAGCTACAGTCCATCCGGTTTCTTCCGGTACCGGCACCTTGAAGGATGCTGTATCTGAGACCATGAGAGAATGGACAAATCGAATCGCAGACACCCATTATGTGCTGGGATCAGTCATGGGACCACATCCATTTCCAACCATTGTCCGTGATTTTCAGGCAGTGATCTCCAAGGAGATTAAGGAGCAGTGTATGGCAGCAGAAGGAAAACTGCCAGATGCTGTGCTGGCATGTGTGGGCGGCGGATCCAATGCCATTGGCGCGTTTTATCATTTTATTGAGGACAAGAGTGTCCGTCTTATTGGCTGTGAGGCTGCGGGAAGAGGTGTTGATACTTTCGAGACGGCTGCAACCATCGCAACCGGAAAGCTTGGTATTTTTCATGGGATGAAATCTTATTTCTGTCAGGATCAGTATGGACAGATCGCACCGGTCTATTCCATTTCTGCCGGACTTGATTATCCGGGCATCGGACCGGAACATGCATGGCTTCATGACACTGGCCGGGCTGAATATGTAGCCGTTACTGATGATGAAGCGGTAGATGCATTTGAATATTTAAGCAAGACCGAGGGCATTATTCCGGCTATCGAAAGTGCCCATGCGGTAGCTTATGCGAAAAAACTGGCTCCGACCATGAGCAAAGATCAGGTCATGGTCATCAATATTTCCGGAAGAGGCGATAAAGACTGTGCAGCCATCGCCCGCTACAGAGGGGAGGATATCCATGAGTAGAATCAAAGAAGCCTTTGCTGGTGGCAAGGCATTTATTCCATTTATTACCTGCGGGGATCCAGATCTGGATACCACAAAAGAGATCGTCAGAGCTATGGAGAAAAATGGTGCAGATCTTATTGAACTTGGCATTCCATTTTCAGACCCGACCGCAGAAGGCCCGGTGATCCAGGCCGCAAACTTGCGTGCCCTGACCGGCGGTGTGACGACCGACAAGATTTTTGACATGGTGGAAGATCTGCGCAAAGACGTGAAAGTGCCCATGGTGTTCATGACCTATGCCAATGTGGTATTTTCCTACGGCATTGAACGATTTGCGAAGAAAGCCGCAGCCGTAGGCATGGATGGCGTGATCCTGCCGGATGTTCCATTCGAGGAAAAAGAAGAATTTGCCGCTGTATTCCGTAAAGAAGGGATGGCTCTCATTTCATTGATCGCACCGACCTCCCATGACCGCATCAGTATGATCGCCAAAGAGGCAGAAGGATTTGTATATTGCGTATCTTCCCTGGGTGTGACTGGTATGAGAAGCCAGATCACTACCGATGTAGGAGCTATGGTAGAGCTGGTGAAAAAATCCTCTGACATTCCGGCAGCCATCGGATTCGGTATCTCCGGACCGGAGCAGGCGAAGAAAATGGCTACTGTCTCAGATGGTGTCATCGTAGGATCCGCCATCGTGAAACTGGTGGAGAAATATGGCAAAGATGCAGTGCCTTATGTGGCTGAATTCGTGAAGCGTGTGAAAGACGCGATCCGGGAGTGAGTTGGGCTTGAGGTTGGCGGCACAGCCGTCGTGCCTGTCGCAGGCAGCATGTTCAGAGGGACCGCTCTCGCTAATTCCTCGCCCAGCGGTACTAAGCTTCGATCTTCGCCAGTGGGCTTGATCGAAAGCAAGTACCGGGGCTGCGGACGTCCCCAGAACAAGCAGACCTGCGGTAAGTACGATGACTGTGCCGCCAACTTATGCGTGAAAAGGATGCTGTCCTGATGGGTTGGCATCCCTTTTTGAGAGCATAGCTTTGTACGAAAATCCACTTGAGAAAACAAAAACGATATGTGATAATAGAAGCCGAAATACATACGAGGGGAGAAGCATCAGATGCCAGTATTTGATTTTAATGATGTAAAAGATGCGAGAAATCACGCAGAGTGTACATATACCACATTTAATTCCAGGGAGAGTATGCCTACACCGGAGAAGCCAATTCTGCTTCTGGATAATCAGAAGTGCCAGTGGAAGCACCATTCCTGCGGTGTGTTCACCAATCCTGTGAAGCGCAGTTCTTTCGAGTTTGAGGAAGACGGTGGAAAGGTGAGTGCAGATATTTTAAAGATTGATTCTCGATTTGTAAGTCTTCTTCGTTGGCTGGGCGAGAATCATATTAATGTGTGTCTGTCCGGTAAAAATAGTGAAGCTGGATATGCAGTTTACAAGATCCGTGAGATTGCATTTGGCGGAGGAACGAAACTGTCTGCGGAAGATGGCTTTTTACAGTTTATGATCGAGAGATTGCTGGCAAGTGATCCGCCAGTGGAGATTGACGAGGATGAGGACAGAGAAGAGACCGGTGACGATATGCGTCTGACCAGTATTCAGAGCATCACAGATTTCATGACTTGTGCTGGCAATACCATGCCGGAAAATATCCGTCTGTGGGCCAGAAGAAACCTGGCGGTTGCCCGTTCTCATGAAGTTTCCCCGGAGGAGCGCCGCCATGCACAGCGGGCGCTGTCTCTTATGATGAATGTACAGTGGAAGAGCGAGTATTTTGAAGCAATTGATCCGGTAGAAGCAAGGCGGATCCTGGACGAAGAACTTTATGGCATGGAGAGGGTTAAGCAGCGGATCATCGAGACCATTATCCAGATCAACCGTACCCATACCCTTCCTGCTTATGGACTTTTACTCGTGGGTCCGGCAGGAACCGGTAAATCTCAGATTGCCTATGCGGTGGCAAGAATCCTGAAATTGCCGTGGACCACGCTGGACATGAGCTCCATCAATGATCCGGAACAGTTGACCGGAAGTTCAAGAATCTACTCCAATGCAAAACCGGGCATTATTATGGAAGCATTTTCCGTATCTGGCCAGTCCAACCTGGTGTTTATCATCAATGAGCTTGATAAAGCAGCGGCAGGAAAAGGAAATGGTAACCCGGCAGATGTACTGCTGACTCTGCTTGATAACCTTGGATTTACGGACAACTATATGGAATGCATGGTGCCGACAGTGGGTGTATATCCTATTGCGACTGCCAATGACAAATCCCAGATCAGCGCACCGATCCTGTCTCGTTTTGCAGTGATCGAGATTCCGGATTATACCAAAGAAGAGAAGAAAGTGATCTTCTCCAGATTTGCGTTGAAAAAAGTGTTGAAGAGAATGGCACTGAGGGAAGAAGAGTGTGTGATCACCGATGAAGCACTGGATACGATCGTGGATATTTTTGAAGGAACTTCCGGCATCCGCGATCTGGAACAGGCAGCTGAGCATATTGCAGCCAATGCACTGTACCAGATCGAGGTCAACCATGTGAAGTCTGTAACATTTAACTCTCAGATGGTGTGTGAGTTATTGAAGTAAGATGCAATCCAGCCAACCAGAATCCCGGCAATCGTTGGCACAAACCATGCAAATCCGCCGGTATAGCCTGGCATTTGATGCAGCAATGGAAGCAGTAAGGGAACAAGGATTCCCTGCTGCTCCAGCATGAGCGTGATACTGCTTGCGCAGCAAAGGAATGCGGACCAAGGATAGATCTTCGGATATCTTTTGATCCACCTATTTATGCAGGTTAAGAAGATCAGCAGCAATGCCGGTGGATAGATGGCATTTAACACCGGAACGGATATTTTCAGGATGGTGTTTAACCCTACATTGGAGATCAGCATGGATAATCCCGCAAATAAAAAGACCCAGTGTGGAAAACTGATCTGTGGAAACAGTTCATTAAAATATTTTCCGCAGCAGCTTAAGAGACTTACACAGGTGTTGAAGCATGCAATAAGAAATACCAGTGCAAGCACAAGGGTTCCGGTATTTCCAAAGAGAGCATGAACTGTCAGGAGAAGCACATCTGTTCCATTTTCCATGCCGGTAAATGCGCCGCCAGCCAGCATTCCCACATAATTTAACATGGCATAGACCAGGATCAGACATCCGCCTGCGATCCAGCCAGCCGAAATCGTTTCTTTTATCACCGCTTTTTCTTCGGTGATTCCCTGTTCCCGAATATTTAACGCAATAACCGTTCCAAAAGTAAGTGCTGCCAGTGCGTCCATGGTCTGATATCCATATTGGAATCCATAGATCACAGGGGCAGAAGCATACATGCCAACGGGTGCGGCAGCAGATCCAGTCGGATGGATCAGAGAAACCACGAAGATGATTACGATCAGAGTCAGCAGGATCGGCGTCAGTCGTTTGCCTAAATATTCTGTCAGTCGTTCCGGATGCAGGGCGATACGTGCAGCTACTGTAAAAAATATAATAGAGTAGATGAACTGCACAAGACCAACAGACATCCCTTCTGGCAGAAATGGCTGTACTGCCATGGAAAAGGAAGTGCCGGAGGTCCTTGGAATGGCGAGGCAAGGACCAATGGCCAGATAAAGGGCGGAGATGAAGACCACAGAGAACATGGGATGTACCCGATCCGCCATGCGGTCGGCGCCGCCGCTAAGAGTTACTGCAACTACTCCAAGAATTGGAAAACAGACAGCACTGAAGGAAAGCCCCACAAAGGCCAGCCATCCGGAGGTTCCGGCTTCCGCACCCAGGAAGGGTGGGAAGATCAGATTGCCGGCTCCGAAAAACATGGAAAATAAAGTAATACCGATCAATATTTTATTCTTCATAAAAATCCCCCGATTCTGATTGTATTAAAAACTCTATTAGAAGTTCAGTTTCATGAAACCTGTAGATACCAGGAACAGTACCAGCATAATAACAGGGACGATATAACGGATCATGAAGGAGTAAAGACCCGCCCGCGGGAAGGATTCACCATTTTTAACCACTTCGTCGGTGATCCATTTCGGTCCGACGATCCAACCGATCAGAATACTGGTCAGCAGGGAGATAAATGGCATCAGGAAGCTGTTGCTGATGTAATCCATCAGATCCAGAAGCTGTGCGGATGTGCCGTTTGGCAGTGTCAGGTCAAAGTACAGCACGTTGTAGCCCAGACAGATCAATATTGCAGTAACCAGAGAATAGATGCCTACCATGATACACATCTGCTGTCTGGTCTTATGGAAGATCTCCATGCAGTTTGCCACCAGTGTTTCCATGACGGAGACGCAGGAAGTGAGCGCTGCGAAAGCAAGCATCAAAAAGAATGCGATGCCGATGATCCGTCCCAATCCGCCCATAGCTTCAAATACTTTTGGAAGGGAGATAAAGGTAAGGCTGGGACCGGAAGCCATTCCCTCTGTTCCGAGGAATACAAATACCGCCGGGATGATCATCATACCGGACAGGAAGGCAACACCTGTGTCAAACAGTTCGATCTGATTGGTGGCCTGAGACAGATTTACATCATCCTTTACATAGGAACCATAGGTAATCATGATACCCATGGATACGCTTAAGGAGAAAAACAGCTGGCTCATGGCATCCAGAAGTACATTCAAGAAACGTCCAAAGGTCAGCCCGTGAAAATCCGGCAGCAGATAGATCGCAAGTCCCTGCAGTCCGGTACGGACGGTTCCGTCACTGTCCGTATGGGAAAGAGTCAGGGAGAAAATAGAGATGCCAATGATCAACAGCAAAAGTCCCGGCATAATGATACGGGAAAATCTCTCGATTCCTTTTTCCACTCCGCAGTATACCACCCATGCCGTAAATGCAAGGAAAATCAGCATAAATACAATGGGAGCCACCGGAGCTGTAATAAAGGAAGTAAAGTAGCCATCCTGTGCTGCTTCATTTCCACTGGAAACCACATAGGCAGACAGATATTTTAAGATCCAGCCGCCGATGACAGAGTAGTAAGTCATGATCAGCGTCGGCACCAGAAAGGTAAGGTATCCAAGAAATTTCCATTTCTTACGAAGTGTGCCATACGCATTCAGTGCATTTAACTTGGTTTTTCGTCCGATTGCCACATCGGTGGTCAGCAGGACAAATCCAAAGGTCAGCACCAGTACCAGATAGACCAGCAGGAACAGTCCGCCTCCGTCTTTGGCGCAGAGATACGGAAATCTCCATATATTTCCCACACCAACGGCACTTCCGGCGGCTGCAAGAACAAAGCCAATGGAACCGCTGAATCCATGTTCTTTCTTTTTCATAACAAAATCCCCTTTTAATAATGAAATAATTTTAATTTCTATTGTATCAGATTGAAAAAAATTCGCTTTTTGAAAATGTTCTCTAAAAGAAACTTTTTGAGTAAAAATGTTCGTATAAGATTACATTTTATGCAAAAATTTGCTATAATCTATCTAAATGAAATAAAAATAGCAAAAATAGATATTTTGAGGAAACAAAATGAGTGAAATCAATGTTTATGTGGGCGCACAGATACGTAAATACCGGAAAGCCTGCAAACTGACCATTCAGGAGCTGGCAGATGTCATCCATAAGAGCAGGGCAACCGTCTGTAAATATGAAAATGGAACCATTTCCATTGATATCGAGACATTGTACGAGATCAGCCAGGTGCTGCAGGTGTCCTTTTCCCAGCTGAGTTCTTACCTGCCGACGGTGGAAGAGAAGGATACGATAGAAGCTCCATTTGGAAGAAAGAGTCCTTTTTTTCAGGCCAAGCGGCTATATTTTTATTTTTATGACGGACGATATCATCGTATGAAAGATGGCATCATCGACATCTCTGAGCGGGCGGAGCAGCCAGGAACTTATGAGGCAACCTTGTCCATCTGTTCTGTCTCCGGAAACGGAAGAAGCAGTGAGATCTTCTATACTGGACGTGTCATTTACAGTGATATGCTGATCCGCTTTTCTTTTGTGAATCAGTACAATCCGTTGGAGGAAGATCTGCTCTATATTTTCAATCCGCTGGAAATGCGGGATTTTACGGACGGGCTGTTGTGCGGCATCTCCAGCGCAGATCTGATGCCCTGTGCATTTAAGTGTCTGGTAACCTTAAGTCCCCAGGAACTGACAGAAGAATTTCGGCAGAGACTCCTTTTTTCCAGAGAAGAACTGCGCCGGTGGGAGCGGCTTAATATGCTGCTTATTGACAATCGAAGTGAAGGGTGAGCAAAAAACAGGGTTGTATTTGCAGAAAAATGCTTCTATAATAACATAGAAAATTAAAAACCACATAAGAAAAGGAGTAGTTATGAGTGAGTCAAATGAAGTAATTCGCGATGCCCGTAAACTGGGTCTGCCCAAGATGCTGATCCTTGGTCTGCAGCACATGTTTGCCATGTTTGGTGCAACGATTCTTGTGCCGATCCTGGTCAACAGTTATTTCGTAGATGCCTGCGGAGAAGGACCGACCCGTGGTCTTACGGTAGCAGTGACCCTGTTCTGTGCCGGATTTGGAACCCTGTTATTCCATGTGTGTTCCAAGATGAAAGTTCCGGCTTTCTTAGGTTCTTCCTTTGCATTCTTAGGCGGATTTTCCACAGTTGCACATCTGGATACCGGAATTTATGCTGGAATGAGTGTCAATGACAAAGCAGCGTATGCATGCGGCGGTGTTGTTGTTGCCGGTCTGTTGTATCTGGTTCTGTCTCTGATCATCCGTATGGTTGGCGTGAAACGTGTTATGAGATACCTGCCGCCGGTCGTTACCGGTCCAGTGATTATCTGTATCGGTTTAAGCCTTGCATCCTCTGCCATCGGAAATGCTTCCACCAACTGGTTCCTTGCATTTGTAGCCCTGGCCGTGATTATCGTATTCAATATCTGGGGTAAAGGCATGTTCAAGATCATCCCGATCCTCATGGGAGTTGTGATCTCTTATGCAGTGGCTGTGATCATGAATGCAGTTGGTCTGACTAATCCGGATGGATCTGCGATTCTTGATTTTACATCTGTCGCATCCGCAGGACTGGTAGGTATCCCACCGATCCAGATCTGTAAATTCGATGTAACAGCAATCCTTGTTATGGCTCCGATTGCCATCGCAACCATGATGGAACATGTAGGTGATATGTCTGCCATCTCTGCAACCGTTGGAGAAAATTATCTGGCTGATCCAGGACTTCACAGAACTCTTCTTGGTGACGGACTCGCAACTGCTCTTGCCGGATTCCTTGGCGGACCTGCCAATACCACCTATGGTGAGAATACCGGTGTTCTGGAGCTGAGTCATGTATATGATCCGCTGGTGATCAGAATCGCAGCCTGCTTTGCTATCATCATCAGCTTTATTCCGAAAGTATCTGCCATTATCAGTACCATGCCGTCAGCTATTATCGGCGGTGTCAGCTTCATGCTGTATGGTATGATCTCTGCCATCGGAGTTCGTAATGTGGTTGAAAATAAAGTAGATCTGACCAAATCCAGAAACCTGATCATTGCAGGCGTGATCTTCGTATGCGGTCTTGGTTTCAGTGGTGGTCTGACCTTTACGATTGCAGGAACTTCCATCACTCTGACTGCCCTTGCAATTGCAGCAATTGCAGGAATCCTGTTGAACATTATCCTGCCGGGTAATGATTATGAGTTCGGTGTGAATCCTGCCGGTGATGAGAACCGCGGAATTCATGCATAATAGTCAGAACATTTAGAAGTATTGTACAGCCGCTGACAGGAATGTCATTCCAATCAGCGGCTGTATTTTTCAGGAGGATTGAGAAATGAAAATCAAGACAGTTGCTATCATTGGTGCAGGTGCCATTGGCAGTTATTTTATTGCCGGTTTAACTGAAAAGCTGGGAGATGATCTGTGGATCGTGGCAGAAGGAGAGCGCAAAGAGCGTCTGGAGAAAAATGGAATCGTGATCAATGATCAGAAATATGATCTTCATGTAAAGACACCGGAGGAGGCAAAAGGTGTTGACCTTCTGATCATCTCTGTAAAATACGGAGCACTGCAGGGCACATTGCCAATGATCGAGAAAATCGTGGATGCTCATACATTAGTAATCAGTCCTATGAACGGTGTGGACAGCGAGAAAGTGATTGGAGAGAAGATCGGCATGGAGCATATGCTGCCATCCTTTATGAAGATTGCATCTCGCAGGATCGACAATCAGATCGTCTACGATCCAGAAGTGACCATGGGCCTTTACTTTGGAGAGGATAATGGTGAGCCAAGTGAGCGCACAGATGCCATCGAAGATCTTCTGAGGGACACACCGATCCATCATCACCTAAGTGCCAATATCCAGCAGGATATCTGGTACAAATATGCGTTGAATATCAGTAAGAATCTCCCACAGGCCATCATCAACTGTGGACTGGGTGCTTACACCGACAGTGAGCATCTGGCTTATATCAGTACCCGTATGCGGAAAGAAGTATCTGATGTGGCTGCAGCCCTTGGCATCGACATCAGTGATACCAGCGGAACTCAGGCAAAGAATGCCACTTTTGCACCGGACAGCAGATTTTCTACTCTGCAGGATCTGGATGCCAAGCGTCCCACCGAGATCGACATGTTCTCCGGAACTCTGGTCCGCATGGGCAAAGAACTTCATGTGGATACTCCGTTCAATGAATTTGCCTACCATGCCATCAAGTGCCTGGAAGAGAAGAACAGCGGGAAGATTCGGTAAATAACATTAATGAAATAAAGTAAGGCACCGACTGAGCAGTCGGTGTCTTTTATTTTGCAAAGAAACGAACTAAAAGATAACATTTATATAAAATAATGTTATAAAAACATAACATTCTCCGTTGACTTATCTAATATATATGATAATATGATAGTACACAGAAACGGAGGAAAATATGAACGAATTATTAGGAAGGCGGATTAAAGAATTAAGAAGTGCAAAAAATTTCACACAGGAGCAGATGGCGACTCAGATTGGGGTGAGCAGGCAAAAATACGCACGGTTAGAAAGCGGCATTAATAGCATTACATTAGATCTTCTTTCTAAAATTGCGAAAATTCTGGATGTAACGGTTGCGGATATTACCAAAGTGTTGGATGAAACACCGGAAGTTGCTTATCGGGTTGGAGATGGAAATTCCTCTTCGGAAAAAATCTTTGACATGATTGACTTTTTCTATGCAAATAAACATTTGTATACGAAACTTCAGCATAAGCAGATGAAATAGTGGAGGTTTTTGATGCAGGAAAGCAGAAAAAGGGAAATAAGAATCAAAGCAGATTCATTCAGAGAAAATTGTAAAATTGGCCGTTATGGAATTATTGATTTATTCAAGGACTGTACAAGGTGTGGATACAAATTATTGCGTTATCCATTAGGAGAATCAACAGATCTTGGATTTTCTTTATTAAAGGATCAGGATGTTATCATATTTACAAATTCCAGCAGTCGCTTATCAAGGGAAATATTTACCCTGGCACATGAGATCGGCCATATAATACTCCATATAAATGCAAATAAATCATTTATTGATGATCATATAACACTTTCGGGAAAAAATACAGATGAGAAAGAACAAGAGGCAAATTATTTTGCAGCAAATTTGTTGATGCCTGATGACGAGATAGGAAAGTTTCTGGATCTTGAGATAGAAAATTCCAATCAAAATAAGTTATCGGCGACAGATATTGCGAAAATAATGTCTGAATTTAATGTGAGTTTTGATATGGCATTGAATCGACTGGAAAATCTTGGAAAAATCAATGCATCTGAGAAATTACAGCTTGATAATGAAAGAAATGAAAAGCGGGTTGGAAATCTTCTCAGAAGTATCAGCGGGAATTCAAGACTGAATATTGCCAGTGAGGAAATTGATATTCCATATGAGTATATAGACTATGTAATATATAACTATAATCACAGGGCGATTCCTGCAGAAACTCTTGAACGGGCATTGGCATATTGCCATCTGAGCCGTGAAGATATCAGTGACAGATTGGTGGATTCATGTGATGAGGAGAATGATGCGGATCTTGATGATATGATAGGAGGCTTGCCGGATTGAGAGCTTCTTTGGATACAAATGTGATTATCCATTTTTATAAGGCGGATTTACAGGAGATTTTGTTCAATTTTTTTGACGAGGGTGTGTTTATATATGAACAGATTCGCAAAGTTGAGCTGAATAATCATGGCAAAGAAATACTGGAACAAGTCGATAAGGATATTAAGCTTGGAAAAATAGAAGTATATACCGATCAGAGATTAAAGGATCTGGCTGTATACAAAATTTTTGAAAATAATGTGAAAGAGAACAGAAATTTGTATCAGGCAGGAGATCTGGGTGAAGTCTATGCAATTTCACTGGCACAGACATTGGGGGCATATTCTCTTGTTACAGATGATACAAAACAGGGTGGACCTTATATGTCCTTGCTGAATTTTGAAGATGAGGTTATGCCATTTACCTTTGCAGATGTACTTATATTGAGATATTTATTTGGTCTGGTTGATGAAAATCAGACGGTGTCAGACTTTGATATGATTAATACTGCATCTGAGCTAAACTGGACATTTCGCAGTCAATTGACAAAATTTATTAAGCGTTTCTGGAATGATCCACACAGACAGGAGGATGTTGTGTGGATGCAAAAACTTGTTTCTGAAAAAGAAATCAAAGTGAAAAGTAAAATACAGGCATTAAGGAAAATGTTATAGATGCCGGAAAAACAGACAGGAGAACTACATATCATAATGACCTGGCAGGAATTTGAACAGCGATTTTCTATCCAATTAAATGAACAGCAGAAGCAGGCAGTGCAGACCGTAGAAGGACCGGTCCTTCTACTGGCAGTGCCGGGATCTGGCAAGACAACGGTGCTGGTAACAAGGCTTGGTTATATGATCCACTGCAAAGGCATCGATCCAAGGCGAATTCTGACCGTGACCTATACCGTGGCGGCTACAAAGGATATGGCAGCGCGATTTGCGGCGAAATTTGGACCAGAACTGGCAGAGCAGCTGGAATTTCGAACCATCAACGGCATCTGTGCCAAAGTGCTGCAATATTATGGCTATCGAACAGGGAAGACGCCCCATCAGCTTCTGAATGATGAAAAGCGGATTGCAGGTATCCTGGCAGAGATCTACCAACGGGTGGAACGGGTATATCCCACAGACGGAGATCTGAAAAATATCCGCACGCTGATTACCTACATTAAAAATATGATGCTTAATGAGGACGAGATCGAGGCTCTGGATGAAGGGGCAGAGTGCAAGATCTCTGTGATCTACCGGGAATATTGCAGCAAATTGAAAGAACTGCAGATGATCGATTATGACGATCAGATGGTCTATGCCTATGTGATGCTGAAGAAGATCCCATGGCTGCTGGAGTATTTTCAGGAGCTGTATCCCTACATCTGTGTGGATGAAGCACAGGATACCTCCAAGATCCAGCACGCGATCATTGCACTGCTGGCAGCACGCACAGAAAATCTGTTCATGGTGGGTGATGAGGATCAGAGCATCTATGGATTCCGGGCGGCTTACCCGGAGGCACTTCTGGAATTTGAACAGCGGCATAGAGGCGCGAAAGTACTGCTGATGGAGGAAAATTTCCGGTCGGATGCAAATATCGTGGCGGCGGCAGATCATTTTATACAGAAAAACACGCTGCGCCATGAAAAGCATATGCGTGCATCCAGAGAAAGCGTGCAGCAGATCAAAGAGATATCGGTAGGAACCAGAAAAGCGCAGTATGCCTATCTGGCAAAGGTGGCAGAAGGATGTACCACGGAAACGGCAGTTCTCTACCGGGAGCATGAATGTGCGCTGCCGCTGATCGACCTGTTGGAGCGAAAGGGGATCCCCTATCGGATGCGAAATGCGGAGCTGACATTTTTTACTCATCGAGTGGTACAGGATATCAGCAATATCATCAGACTTGCGGAGAATCCTACGGATACAGAACTCTTTTTGCAGGTGTATTATAAGCTCAATACCTATATCCGCAGACAACTGGCGCAGGAAATTGTGAAGATCAGTCAGGAGAAGCAGATCTCTGTATGGGATGCGGCGCAGCAGTGCGAAGGGGTGGACGGATATGTGAAAGGCAGCATCCGCTCCATTCAGACCCATATGCAGCATCTGCTGGAGGAGCCGCCGGTGCGGGCTATCCATCAAATCACACAGTTCATGGGATATCAGGATTATCTGACCAGAAGTGAGATCAAAGATACGAAGCTGGACACTCTGAGAATTCTGGCAGTCATGGAAGACACACCGGTTCGCCTGGTGGAGCGTCTGCAGGAACTGCGGCAGATCATGGAGACCAAGGAGCAGGATCCAGCCTGTCCGTTGATTCTGTCCACGATCCATGCAAGCAAAGGGCTGGAGTATGATACGGTTTATCTGCTGGATGTGATAGATGGAATTCTCCCGAATCAGATCCCTAAAAGCCTTAAAAATGCACCAAACGAAGAAATCGAAGCCTATGAAGAGGACCGAAGACTCTTCTATGTAGGTGTTACCCGTGCAAAGAACCGTCTGCTCGTCTTTACCATGAAAAATCAGCCATCTAAGTTCTGCATGGAACTGCTGGGAAAAGAGCCGGAAAAGAAAAATATCGGGGCAACGGTAGCAATGGGCAGATTCCAGCAACTGAACACAAGACCGGAACCGCCGAAGAACATATCAGAAGAGGACTATCAGGCATTTGTACAGCAACTGGGCGAAGGAGTGATCGTCACCCATAAAAAATTCGGCAAAGGCGTGGTCGTACAGATGGATGAGACAAAAGTGAAGATTGCATTTGAAAAAGAGACCAAGGTGTTTGTGATAAGAGTGTTGGCGGCAAGTGGAATGGTGGAGGTGTAGAAAATAGTATACTTTCCCTTAAAATTTGATATAATATAAGGGAAAGAATGGAGGTTAAGGGAATGAGAACTTTTAACTACTCAGCTATCAGAGATCAGAAATGGGATTCTGAGATCCTGGGGCTGATTGCTGCAATTTATAAAGAAGTCGGCAAACAGGAACTCTATCTGAAACAGCGACCGGAAGAACTGGAGAAGCTGGTTGAGATTGCGAAGATTCAGAGTACAGAGGCATCCAATGCAATCGAAGGAATTGTCACGACAAGTACACGAATCAGACAACTGGTTGAGGAGAAGACCACTCCCAAGAACAGAGATGAGCAGGAGATCGCAGGATATCGAGATGTGCTTTCTATCATTCATGAAAGCTTTGATGTGATTCCGCTGACAAGAAATTATATCCTGCAGCTTCATAAGATCATGTATAGTCACATGAACAATCCGATGGCAGGACAGACAAAGAACGTACAGAATTATATCAGCGTCACCTATCCGGACGGTCATACCGAAACTCTTTTTACACCCCTTGCGCCATTTGAAACACCGGAAGCACTGGATCGAATCTGTGAGGAGTATAATAGAGTTATTGGAAACATGGAACTGGAGCCTTTAATTGCAATTCCAGTTTTCATCCATGATTTTCTGTGTATTCATCCTTTCAACGATGGAAATGGCAGAATGAGTCGCTTGCTGACTACATTGCTTTTGTATCGTTCTGGATTCTATGTTGGTAAATATATTTCTCTGGAAGCAAAGATTGCGAAAAATAAGGATTTGTATTATGAAGCTTTGAATCGTGCACAGCATGGCTGGCATGAAGGAACCGAGGATGTTGTTCCGTTTATCAAATATCTGCTGGGTACTATTCTGGCTGCATATAAAGACTTCGGAGACAGATTTGCAATCGTGGAGGAAAAACTTCCCGCTATTGATATAGTTCGTAAAGCAACCTTGAATAAAATCGGTCGTTTCACGAAGCAGGATATTAGGGAACTATGTCCTTCTCTTAGTATGAGCTCTGTAGAAGGCGCATTGAGAAAAATGGTTGCAGCCGGTGAATTAAAGCGTGAAGGGGTCGGAAAATCTACATGCTATATTCGTTTGAAATAGTGGAGGCGTAACGATGGCCAGAGGAACGAACCAGAAATTGAAATTATATTATCTTGTACAGATCATGCTGGCGAAGACGGATGAGGAACACAGCCTTACCATGCCGCAGATCATACAGGAGCTGGGAAAATATGATATTACGGCGGAAAGAAAAAGTATTTATCTGGATTTTGATGATATGACAGATAAGCTGGGGATCGAAATCGTCAAGGAGCAGAGGGGAAGAGAGACCTATTATCATGTGGCTTCCAGAGAGTTTGAACTGGCAGAAGTAAAGCTTCTGATCGACGCGATCCAGTCATCAAAGTTCATCACAGAGAAGAAATCTTCTGCGCTGATCAGGAAAATCAAGAAATTTGTCAGTGAATATCAGGCAAAGCAATTGCAGCGTCAGGTATTTGTACAGGGCAGAATCAAAACCATGAATGAGACTATATATTATGGTGTCGATGATATTCACCGGGCAATCTCTGAGAACCGGAAGATCCGATTCAAGTATTATCAGTGGAATATTAAGAAAGAGTTGGTTCCGAGACATAATGGAGACTGGATCACAGTAAGCCCCTGGGCACTTACATGGGATGATGAAAATTATTATCTTGTGGCATATGACGGTGCAAGCGGAAAATGCAAGCACTACCGGGTGGACAAGATGATGAAGATTGAAATGCTGGAAGAAAAGCGGGAAGGAAAAGAAATTATTGACCAGTTTGATATGGCAGCATATGCAAAGGCTACCTTCGGAATGTATCAGGGAAATAAAGAAAAGGTGCAGATCCAGTTTCCGAACCGCATGTGCGGCGTATTTATCGACCGCTTTGGCAAAGACATTATCTTTCATCCAACAGATGAGGAACACAGCGTATTCAGTGTGGATGTAAACGTCAGTCCCCAGTTCTTCGGGTGGATATTTGGCCTTGGAAAAGAAGTAAAAGTGATCGGACCGGAATCTGTGGTGGAGCAGATGAGAAAAACGGCAGAAGAGTTTATGGAAAATTATGAAATATAGCTGAAAGGCAGAAATCGGGAAAATGGACGGTTTCTGCTTTTTTGCTATCCTTTTTAATGGACAGCTTGTGCAATAAAATGAAATTAAATAAGGGGCAGTCTACTGCAGAGAAGGAGGTACCTATGATTGTACAGATGAGTCGGAAGTCTGATATTTATCACAGACCAGGATGTCCATATATTTCCAGAATCCATGAATCATATATAGAAGCATTTGATATGGACGATCATAAAATCACACATTTTCAGCCATGTAAATATTGTTGTAACATGAAAACCATGTACAGAAAAATACAGCCGAATCTGCCGGAGATTTTTGGGATATTCAACTATCAGACAGAATATAACGGACAGTATATAAAGGTACATACAGATTCTTACGACTGGAGAATTCTATTAAAGGCATCAGAGCAAAATATGCGATTGCTGCGCGAAGTACATGAAAATAATGGCGATGATTTGAAACTTATAAAATGTGATGTTATGAAGAAGGAGAAGAATCTTCAGACAGTTATAAAATATATTGTAAATCAGGAAAAACTCAGTGCTTATCCAGAACCCTTCCGCAATCAGGTTATGCAGATCAAAGAATTTGCAGCCAGACATTATATGGAAATTGCATATGATGAGTCAGCTTTATATATTCTGACAGATATGGCAGCCTGGAAGATTGTGTATAGACCACGTAGAGACTGGTTTCAGCTGTTCCATGCACCATTTCAGGGACAGAAACTGACGATGGAGCAGGCGAAGATGGCATATTATCATTTGCAAATGGATGTGCCGTGGGAGCAATCGCCGTATAAGCATATTAAATATATTTACAGACACGATGAAGCAAAGAAGATAGAAAAAGAGGACTACAGAAATCTTCCACAGAAAACCAAACGCGAAAAACATTATTATCAGCAGGCAAAAAGGCGGGAACAACGGAAAAGCACAAGAAGAGTCATGAATATATTTGAACAATTGGAAAGAAAAGAAGATATTAAACAGTATTCCTTTTGGTGAGAAAAGTTGTGAAATGCAAAAGGGTCGGCTGCGTGTCGACCTTTTATATTTACGTTGCTGCACTAAATTGATATAATAAATTCAAATAGGAGTGATCGTCACCCATAAAAAAATCGGCAAAGGCGTGGTCGTGCAAATGGATGAGACAAAAGTGAAGATTGCATTTGAAAAAGAGACCAAGGTGTTTGTGATAAGAGTGCTGGCGGCAAGTGGAATGGTGGAGGTGTAGAAAAGAGGTGATATGAGTGATCTATGTAACGGGCGACTGCCATCAGAATTTCCGAAAATTTAATACAAAAATATTTCCAGAACAGAAAGAGATGACAAAGGAAGACTATGTGATCATATGTGGAGATTTCGGCGGTGTCTGGAATAAAGAAGTGGAAAATAAGGAAGAAAAGCACTTGCTGGACTGGCTGGAAGAAAAGCCATTTACCACTCTGTTCGTGGATGGAAATCATGAAAATTTTGACCGGCTTTACAGCTATCCGGTGGAACTGTGGTACGGGGGCAAGGTGCATAAGATCCGTCCGTCAGTCATACATCTGATGAGGGGACAGATATACGAAATTGATGGAAAAAGCTTTTTCACATTCGGAGGGGCAAGCAGTCATGACATAGAGAGTGGCATATTAGACCCGGAAGATCCGGATTTTAAAGAAAAAAAGAAATGGTTGGATCGGGAATGGCGCTCATATCGTGTTAATCATATCACCTGGTGGGCACAGGAACTTCCGTCAGAAGAAGAGATGCAGGAAGGACGCACGAATCTGGCAGCCCATGACAATCAAATAGACTTTATCGTAACCCATTGTTGTGCAACCAGCACGCAGATGCTGATAGACGCGCAGAAATTGAAGCCGGATATCGAAACAGATTATCTGGAGGAAATCAAGCAAACGATACAGTTCAAAAAATGGTTTTTCGGTCATTACCATGACAATCGGAATGTCAGTAAGAAAGAAATACTGATATATGAGCAATTTGTGAGAATTGGGTAATGGAAAAATTTGATGTGAAGGAGTATTTGAAAAATATTTAGTGATAAATTAATGATTCCTGCATCTGGAAAAGTATTTGCAGAAAATGAAAAAGTCCGATTATGTGTGGTGAAAGAAAGTGAAAAGCAGGATTACATAGCTCTTTCTTATACATACAGTTGTATGAAGTCCGCATTTAAAGATGAAGAATTTATAGAAGATCTGTGGAATGGATTTCTAAATGGGAAATCCTTCACCTGTACTGTGTATGACCAGAAGACTGGAGATTATGTAGGATATTGTGCAATAAAAGACCCTGAAAAACCAGATTGGGAACTTGCAATAGAGTTAAAACCTGAATGGTGTCATAAAAGATACGGGACAGAAGTGGTGTCTTTATTCCTGAAAAGGCTTGCAAAAGTCACTGAAAAACGATTCTTCCGAGCAAGAGTGGCAACGGATAATTACGCCTCTCAGGCTCTTATGAAAAAACTGGGAGCCAGTCCAAACGGAGTCAGCCAGCTCCTGCTCAGAGGAGAAACTCTTGAAGAGTTCCGACGGGAAAATCAGGACATGATTGATGATAGATTCAGGAAGCTCGCAGATGAATTCGGAGTAAAGCCGGAAGAAATGCTGGGGAATGTTTTGGAATATCGGTTGGATGTGAAGGAATAGTTGGATATAAAGAGGCAGAAGCTACGATAGTAATGTGGTTTCTGTTTCTTTATGTTTACGCTGTCGACTTAAATTGGTATAATAAATACATATAACAAAATGCGTGAAAATACAATAAAAAGTTACAATTTACAGGGATCAGAAGCGTATGAATAATAAAACTTTGGACTACTATAATCAAAATGCAAAGGAATTTTTCGCGGGCACGGTAGCAGTTGACTTCAACGAAATTCAAGACAGATTTATAGAAAAATTATCAGGGAAAAATGTGTTGGATTTTGGTTGTGGAGTAGGTGGAGGATATGGTTGAGTATAGGGTGAAGGGGGTACTACCAGAGAAGATATTGAGAGCCAGCTCTTTTGACTACTTGTTGCAATTATTTTATGAATACTATTGGAGAGGAAATATAAAAATGATATTAAATTACTATATTAGTGGTATTATGGAAAAAATTAATGATTCAAAAAAAGTAAAGGAGCGTTCCAAACATGCCACTGACATACATTGATATTTTTGCAGGTGCGGGAGGACTATCGGAAGGATTTGTTAAAAATGGTCATATTCCAGTTGCTCATGTTGAGATGAAGAGAGAGGCATGTCTTACGTTGAAAACAAGAACTTGCTATTATTATCTTCGAGAGAACAATAGATTGGATGAATATAATCAGTACTTAAGAAATGAAATAACAAGGGAAGATTTATACAATCGAGTTCCGCATGAAATACTTGATACAGTTATTCAGGAAACTATGCATGAAGAAGGAATGGAAGCATTATTTAATAGAATTGATACGTTAATGACGATTCAGAATATTTCTAATATAGATGTTCTGGTTGGAGGACCTCCATGCCAAGCATATTCACTTGTTGGACGTGCCAGAAGTGAGAATAATATGGAAGGAGATGCAAGAAATTTTTTATACCAATTATACGCAGATGTATTAGAACATTATCATCCGCGAATGTTTGTGTTTGAAAATGTTCTTGGATTAATAAGTGCAAATAATGGTTCCTATCTGGCTGATATGACGGAGCGTTTTAATCAAGCTGGCTATGATCTTGATATGAGAGTTCTTAATGCAAGCAATTATGGAGTTCTCCAGAATAGAAGAAGAGTTATATTGATTGGAAAACTGCATGAAGAAGGTGTTCAGTTTGAATATCCGATAATACCAGAGGTGGGGGAAATATTTAATAGATATGTAGTAAATGATTTGTTTTCTGATTTGCCACCTCTGGAGCCAGGCGGACAGAATAATCATTATGCAAGAAATGCAACAGAATACTTAATTGAATCTGGAATAAGGAATGAGAATGATATTTTGACTTGGCATGAAGTCAGACCGACAAGAGAACAAGATAGAGAAATTTATAGGCATGCAATTAGAGCGTGGTATCAAAATGACCAACGTAGAAGGCTGAGATATACAGATCTTCCAGAAGAGTTATGCACTCATCAAAATAGAACAGCTTTTTTAGATAGATTTAAGGTTGTTGCCGGAAATATTCATACTTCTCAGACAATGGTTGCACATATCTCAAAGGATGGTCATTATTTCATTTACCCTAGTTTGGAACAGGCACGTTCGTTATCTGTTAGAGAGGCAGCTAGAATACAGTCGTTTCCGGATAATTATTACTTCGAGGGTGGAAGAACTGCAGCGTTACTTCAAATTGGAAATGCTGTTCCGCCACTTATGGCCAGTGCAATTGCAAATGCAGTGGAAGATATGTTAGAGGGAGAAAAAAATGGCTAATAAAACAATGGATCAGTTTTATACAAATTTTCTTGAGGAAATACAAATATCAGTGGATGCTGATTTAAGCGGTTGGAATATTGAAGATTTTTTTACGTCAATTATGCTTGAATACCTGGAAGAGGCTGGGGAAGCGAATGATTATGTTATGTGTCCCTTCAGAGGATATGGACTTCAATTAAATGCCTATTCATTATCCGAGGATTATGAAAAGCTGACAATATATGTAAGTATTTATGCCAATAATGATAGACCGAAGGCTATAGGACAATCCGATATTGATGCCGCAATTAAAAGAGCTATTCAATTATATCAAAAAGCAGTGAATGACCTATATACTTCTTTTCAAAAAGATAACGATACATATGAATTTGCAATATCATTGCATAATCATAAAAATGAAATAAAAACAGTTCGGATTTGTGCGCTGACGAATGGTTTAGTTAAGCCAATTGATTTTAAAAATATACATATTGGTGACGCTGAAGTATCTTTTTCGATTTGGGATATAGATAGACTTTACAGATGTGTTATGTCTGGAAAGATGAGAGAAACTATAGAGATTAATTTTCAAGAAAAATTTAACATGACAATACCTTGTATTGAAAATGCAACTAGTGATAAATATCGTGTATATCTTGCGATTATAAGTGGTGAACTTCTTGCGGAACTATATGATGAATTTCGAGATCGTCTTTTGGAAAAGAATGTAAGATCATTCCTCCAAGTTAAAGGTGCCGTTAATAAAGGGATACGTGATACATTAAGAGATGAGCCAGATATGTTTTTGGCGTATAATAATGGTATTTCTGTTACTGCAGAAAGTGTTGAAATTGTGCGAGATGAAAATGGAAAGCCGTCAATCAAAAGTATTCGTGATATGCAGATTGTTAACGGAGGACAGACTACAGCTTCAATTTACAATGCTCATAAAGATAAAAAAGTTAATGCAGATTTAAGCAAAGTATTTGTCCAAATGAAAATCTCAGTTATTACTTCGTCAGAGGATCTGGATGAGATAGTTCCAAGAATTTCAGCGTTTGCAAATACACAGAATAAAGTTCAGATAGCAGATTTTTCTGCGAATGATCCTTATCATCGTAGAATTGAAGAATTGTCGAGAACTATTTGGACTCCTGCTCAAGGTGGCTCATTACCTCAAAACTGGTTTTACGAGAGAGCTCGTGGACAGTATGCAGATATGCTTGCACGTGAATCTACTACTTTACGTAGAAAGAAATATAAAGAGCAACATCCTTTATTCACAAAGACTGATCTTGCAAAATATGAAAATACTTGGGAGCAGCTTCCTTTTTATGTCAGTGAGGGGGCTCAAAAAAACTTTCGTAGGTTTACCATTGGCGTAAGTCAGAAAAAAGGGAAACTTCCAGATGAGCAATATTATCATAACTTGATAGCAAAGGCTATTATGTTCCGTCGTACAGAAAAGTTAGTATCGCAACAACAATATGGGGGCTATAGAGCCAATATTGTAACATATACACTTGCTTTTCTGTCGTATAAAACGGCTCAGAGAATTGATTTGGAAAGAATCTGGAAGACTCAAGCGTTAACAGAGGCATTAGAAAAAGAAATTGTAGAAGTTTCGAAATTTATCCAGCAAGCAATTGTTAATCCTCCAGGTGGTGCTAATGTTGGAGAATGGTGCAAAAAGGAAAAATGCTGGAAGGAAATCAGAGAGCATAAATATGAAATCAGTACGGAACTTGCTGCTGAATTAATTCCTGTGGAAAGAGCAAAGAAAGAGCAGAATGTTGATAGTTCAATTGAAGTGACTGAAAACGATCAAGTGATTATTGATGAAGTGTTTTCAATCCCTGCAACAACGTGGTTTGAATTATCAAGATGGGCAAAAGAAACGCAAAATTTTGCTCCATGGCAAAGAAGTATTGCGTTTTCTGTAGGAACATTAATAGGAAGAGGAAAGAAACCGAGTATAAAACAGTCAATACAGGCACTTAAAGTTTACAATGGAGCATTAGAGAAAGGTTTTAATCCGGGGAAATAATAGCTGGAGGTTATTATGATAGCATGGAACGATTATTTGGAAAAATTAATATCTGAGCCTGATGAAATGGATGAGATAACGCTGTCATTTGATGGTGGAAGTACCAATATATCGATTCCAGCTATTATTAAAAGTAGTATTTTGATGTTGGATAAAATGCTTCAGCATCAAGGAAAAAAACATATTCTGGTATTTCCTGAACGAGAGCAAACAACGTTGATTTTTTCGGTGGTAAGAGCAATTCATAATATTAAAACGGGAAAGATTGGAAAGAAATATTCTGTTGGGGATTTTATTCCTGGAGATAAATTAAAGCTAGGTAATGCAGTAGTAGAATTTTTGGGGATTTTCGAATCGCAAGGTAAAAAATATATACATATTCATGTATCAGATACAGGAATGCATTCATTTCCAATTGCAACAGCCCCGATTTTTCAAAAAACAGATACGAAGAGACCATTAAGTAGTTGGAAAAAGTTCTGTGAGGAAAGAAAAGTTTTAGAAAAAAGAAATCAGGTTATTTCTGAATCAGGATCATATCTTAGTAAGTTGATACAGTATAAAACACATATGTCAGCATCTGTATATTATGTTAGTGCTGTAAAGAATGTTAAAGAAAAGTTAGCAGATATGAGATTCTGCAAAGAAAAATTAAGTCATTATATTTTATTGGGACAAGCCAACTATGAAGGGGAAATTATAAATTTAGGAACTGGTCAAATGGCGGGTGTTCCGGCAGTTGTATTCGCTCCAGATTTATATGCAGTAAGTGCAGCTATTGAAAATAAAAATCCTATAGAATCGCTTATAATAGATATTTCTAATATAAATTTGATTTTGACACAGCTTGATGCTTTGGATGATATTCTTACAATAGGTGTACCTGTTATATTTGTTACAGATACATCAAATTCTCTTGATTTAGGAGAATTATTAAGAAGAAAGTTCGATATATGGAGATGGGATAAAGAATGTATTACAGAGAATTTATATTCGGACTGTACGACAGGTGTTGAAATAGCTATTGAACATTGTGCAAAGCAAAATGTGCATTATGTTAAAATCAATGGAAATGAAATGACCGAATCTGCTGGAATTTTGGCTAAGTATCGCAGAAAAACTCAGGAACAATCAGTTCAAATAATGGATATGTATGGAAAGTTAAGTAATATTTCTTTTAGCATTTTGCGCGAAACAGTTCCGATTTCAGACATGGAGATGCAGACTACTTGTCACATTTTGAGTGAGTGCCAGGATTTACTTAATCATGAGAAAAATTATATTTCTTCTGAAGAGTATGTGGATTATTGTAAAGTTATTGATAACTACAGAAGGATATTTTCTTACGGCTATACACTAAATAAACAGAAAGCATTAAGCGATACAATTAGAGAAAATAAAGGTAAAAGAATTTGCCTTGTAATTTCAGAAAATGGAAATAAAGGCAAAACGGAAACATATTGGGAGAAGGAAATTAAAGATCAAAATACAAAATTGGAAGTGTTGTATCCGTCTGAGTATTATGCTGCATCGAATGAAAAGTATGATGTGACAATTATTGTTGGTTGGTTAAGAAGGGCAATTATGCGAAAGGTAATTTTTAGTTATCGTACGACTTCATATATTGTTCTTTTGTATGATTATGAAAACAGATGGAAAAACCATGATGCACAGAATTGGAAAATTGCATTGAAAATATCCGACAATAAAACAATAATTGAAAAATCTTTGGGCTCTGCAGATATTGCTTTATCTTCAATGAAATATATAAGTGAAAAGGATGAGATAGTTCCAACTGAAGAAATTGCGACTGAAGATGAGCAGGAAGAGATTGACACTATTCTAAGAGAAAATAAGTTTCGAAGATATGTGAAATCTGGGCAGAAATCAGGTAATGAGATTGTTGATGCTGTGCCAGTAAACTTTGTCGGAGGATATATTGCATTTTATCAGATGGGACATGAAGTGGTTTCTGCAACGAATATAATTATGCAGGAATCTGAAAAAATTGATACTGTAACACCGGATAAGCTTAGAAATGGAGATTTTATTATTGTAAGAGAAACAGACAAAGATATTATCCGTGAAATGGCAGATTTAATTCTAAAAAATAATGGTAAAAGCGCTTCAAGAGAACTTGCACGAAAATGGAAAGAAGTAATAGAAATAGAATTACTTTTTACAACACCAAAGCAATTTTATGAAAATCTTGTTGCAGCTGGTTTTTCTAAGGGGTATCCAACAGTAAAGAGATGGATTGAAAATGACAATGTAATTGCACCAGGCCAAATAGAAGATCTTGAGTATATAGCCAAAGTAACTCAGAATCAAGTGTTGTCAGAATTAATGGAGGAAATATTTGAAGCCGCGACAATTGTGAGAGCAGCACATATTCAAGCTGGTAGAATGTTATCAGATATGTTAAAAGTTAAGCTGGCAAAAGAATTGAAACGATATGGGAAAATTGATCCGTTTAATTTTTGGGAACCTATTGAAATAAATGTAGATGATATTGGAACAGCCAAAATATTAAAAATTATAGATGTTGGTTCTATTGTCCCGGTTGATTCATCTGATACAAATCGATTAATTGAGGAATGAGGTGACATATGGCAATAATGATTCCATCGGCGATTTCACCAGACGTGAAAAGCAATGCGGAAAGACATATTTTTGAGTGGTTTGAAAATGCAAAAGGAACAGAGGATTGGATAGTTTTGCATTCGCTTGGTATTGTAAATCACAATAAATATATACATGGAGAGGTGGATTTCTTTGTAATGGTTCCGATGCTTGGACTTTTTGCACTTGAAGTCAAGGGTGGAAGAGTGAAGCGGACAAATGGAATTTGGGCATTTACAGACAAGTATGGGCATTCAGATATGCGAGTTAAAGGACCGTTTGATCAAGCTTGGGACGGTATATACAGTATTCGTCAGAGCCTTTCAAATAAATTGGATACAGCACATAAACATCTTGAAAAGATATTTTTTGGCATAGGAGTAATGTTCCCGGATGTTGCTTATGCTTCAGTTGGTATTGATGAAGAGCAATGGCAGGTTTTTGATTGCAATGATGGACGAAATGTTCGTGCTTTTGTAGAACGTATAGCAGAAGGATCTATTAAAGGATGGAATGTACAATATGGTGATGTCACACTAAAAAATCGACCTACCGTAGAGGATGTTAGATATTTAGCATCCATTCTCAGAGGCGATTTTGATATGGCATTATCTCTTAGAGTTCAATATAATTATATTGAAGATAAAATAATTAGTTTTACGGCTAATCAATATAAATGTATCGACCAACTGGAAGATAATCCGAGATGCTTGATTAAAGGATCAGCCGGAACCGGGAAAACATTGTTAGCAATTGAAACTGTTAAAAAATATGCTTCACGAGGTGAGAAAGTAGCATTATTTTGCTATAACAATCTTTTGGCGAGATGGTTGCAACAATATTTCGAGAAACAAGTAGAGGATTTACGACCAATATATGTGGGAACTTTTCATGGATATTTGATGAAGGTAGCCCAACAAAAGAACACGATGGTAAAATCACCTGACTCAGCGGAACAAATAAAATTGTTCTTTGAATATGAACTTCCAGCAATGGTTTCAGATACCCTTAAATTGCAGGGTGGCATATTTGATCGCATAGTTATTGATGAGGCACAGGATTTGATGACCGAAGAATATTTGAAGTGCATTGATTCTATGCTGAGGAAGGGAATATCTCGAGGGAAATGGATATTTTTTGGAGATTTTAATAAACAGGCAATATATGCTCATGATATGATAGAAACAAATTATATCGATATGCTGGACAAACGTACATCCTATATCAGATATAAACTAACAACAAACTGTCGAAACACTCAATACATATGTGATCAGATAAAAGTAGTCACAGGTTTTGATAAGGATGTTCAATACGAAAGTATGGTACAAGGGACACCAGTTGAATATAGGATATATAAATCCAAAGACGATGAATTAAAAGAGTTACTAACAATTTTGAAGGAATTATCGCACAATAAAGTCGAGAGCGGACGGATTACAATACTATCACCATATAAAAGAGAAAAATCAGTGGTTAGCATGCTAAGTGGAGTTAAAGTGGAAAATTATACAATACCTGCACCTGAAGAGATAACATTTAATACTATCCAAGGGTTTAAGGGATTGGAAAATACGGTAATTATATTAACGGATATTGAGTCATATGAGGATATAAAATTAGCGTATGTTGCATTTAGTAGAGCGAGATCTGGTTTATATGTATTACATTCCAAAGTTGCACATGATGAATATAATCAGATATGCATTCGGAGGTTTTTAAATGGCTGACACAAGAAGAAATCAATTGAAAACATTTGTGGAACGTGAATTTATAGGTCCAGACCCGATTGACTGGGAAGGTACAAAACAAGCAAATGGCGAAGAAATTCTTAGTGCTGATGCACCAAGCACGAGGTATATTGCGGGAATTCTGTTTCCAAGAATGGTATCAGAGGATTCGGCACCAGAATCGGCACAGGAAGAAATTGAACAACTAGAGCTATCAGAGGCAGAAAAGATAATTGATACTGCGACAGAAGATTTGCCTCAGAATGCGGGAAGAAAAGTAGAATATTTGGAAGACGCAGAAGAATTGATAAATAGGTCGAATGCGTATCGACAATCTGCAATGAGTCTGACAGTCGGCATTACAAAAAATGATAATATTAGAATTTGTGTATCTGCCGGTACTTATAAAAAAATGTCTGCTACTGATTCAAAAACAGGTAAAAAGGTATATCGATATTCAAGAACGGCTATTAATTGGGATAATAATAAAGAAATCATTGAATTACCATCTGTCGCGGATGGGATAAGGCAGATAAAAGTTGGACACACAATGCTTCAAATGGATATTACATACAGATATAAAAAAGGCGATTTTTCAATTTATACATTTACATTGGAAAACACAAATAAGGGACCGGATACTTTTAATGATGAGCAATGTTTTTTTCAAGTTAAATTCCATCTTGAATCAGAATTGGGATTTGAACCTCTTCCAGATAGTCAAAGAATAAATGTAAACGATGAAGATTATCAATCCAACCAACTTTTATATAGAGATATACGTAATTATGCGATAGGTCATGGTTGTGCAGCCGATTGGGAGGATTCTGAAAATGGAGTACATTGGATTGAGACCGCAGTATTTCCGGCGTATGAAGTAAAACCTATTGTTCCAAGTGTTATTGAAGGTGTAACACTTGAGATGCTTAACTATAGTCCCAAAGGTGACTTTCAGAACAATATTCAGGAACTTCAGTTAATGTGCGATCGATATGAAGATTGGATTCAGGAATTAAAGTCAGAAAAGGAAAAATTGGATTTGCGATATACATTGACTGCGGCAAGACATATTTCAAATTGTGAAAAATGTCTTGCTAGAATGCGCAATGGAATAAATATTCTTCAAACCGATGAAAAAGTAAGAATTGCATTTCAATATATGAATTTGGCAATGTTAATGCAGCAACTTCATTATAATCTTCCATTACAAAGATGGGAAGATGACGGGCACGATGGAATTATATTACTCAATCCAATTAATAGACTTCCAGATCCGTATGATGATTCAACTTGGTATGATAAGGATCATAAGGTATATGGAAAATGGCGTCCTTTCCAGCTGGCATTTGTTCTTATGAATTTAGAATCAATGTCCAATCGCCGTAGCTCTGAAAGGGACATAGTAGATCTTATCTGGTTTCCTACAGGAGGCGGAAAGACAGAAGCGTATCTTGGATTATCTGCATATACAATTTTTATAAGAAAATTATTAAATCGTGATGATGCAGGAACTGCTATTCTTATGAGATATACTTTGCGATTGCTTACTGCTCAGCAGTATGAAAGAGCATCTTCTATGATTTGTGCTTGTGAAGAAATTAGAAAGGTCCATACAGATTTGTTTGGAGACAATACGATTTCAATTGGGCTTTGGGTTGGGACTACAACTACTCCTAATACGATGAAGTCAGCGGTAAAAGCATATGAAGATCTTTACAATAAAAAAAGTGATAAAAATCCTTTTGTAATCTTGAAATGTCCATGGTGTGGTGCTCAAATGGGATCAGTAAAGATGAAAAATGGCGATCGTCGTTTGCCGGGCTATGCTAAGAAAATAGGGAAAAATAGGAAGAAAACATTTAGATTTGTATGTAGTAATGTATCCAATGATTGTGCTTTCTCATCAGAGAAAAGTCCATTGCCATTACATGTGATAGATGATGTCATTTATGAAATAAAACCTACGCTTTTATTAGGAACAGTAGATAAATTTGCAATGCTTCCATTTCTACCAGCGGCACAGGGATTGTTTGGTTATTATGATGGGGAAAAAATAACATCTCCGGATTTGATTATTCAGGATGAATTACATTTGATTTCTGGTCCTTTGGGATCTATGGTTGGGCATTATGAAACATTAATTCATGAGTTGTGTAGGCAGAGAACAACCGATGGTGAAATCCACCCCAAAATCATTGCATCAACAGCAACTATCAGTAGGGCAAAGGAACAATGCCATGCGTTATATGGATGTGGAAAAGATAATGTGTTCCAGTTTCCACCGGCAGGACTTAGCGCAGGAAATTCTTTCTTTGCTAAAGAAGATAAGAATCAGAATGGCAGATTATATGTAGGTATTCTGGCTACAGGATCTTCTTCTGATGCAACAACAGCAATTCGATTATATTCATCATTGCTTTATGGTGCTAAAGAGTTGCAAGTTGAGAAAGAATCTGATAGAGACCCATATTGGACTAATATGGGATATTACAATAGTATTAGAGAGTTAGGACAGGCAAGAACCTGGATAAGAGCAGATATTGATCAACATTTGGATGTTATTTACAAACGTCGATTCTATGACAAAATTTATGAAAGGGAAGAGTATAGAAAGAGAAGAAGATATATATGGAGAGATGAAGAGTTAACCAGCAGAATTTCGGGAGATAAAGTGACTGCTAGTTTGTCAAATTTGAATATTAAATATAATGGTAATGAAAAATCTGTAGATGGAGAAAATCCAATTGATATATGTCTGGCAACAAATATGATTTCCGTTGGACTTGATGTGTCCAGATTGGGATTGATGACTGTTTCAGGGCAACCAAAAACGACATCCGAATATATTCAGGCAACAAGCCGAGTAGGTCGAAATGCTAAGGATGCACCAGGAATTGTATTTACGCTGTACAGACCTGGAAGGCCTAGAGATAAGTCTCATTATGAGCACTTTAAAGAATATCATTCAAGATTGTACTGTAGTGTGGAGCCAACAAGTGTTACTCCTTTTGCAGCACCTGTACGTGAACGAGCATTACATGCAATAATGCTAGGTATTATAAGGTTAGAAAATACTGTTGCTTACAATAATGCAAGACCAATCATCCCTGATCAACAAATGCTTGACTATGTGGAAAACATAATCAGAAACCGTATTGAAGATATTGATTCTGATGAAGTGGATGCTGCATTAGACAGAATGAAATGGGTGATTGCGCATTGGGAAGATTATAAACCGGACTGTTGGACACCTAAATATAATCTGGATAAATCATATACAAATGATGTTCCGCTGATGTATCCGGCAGGAAGTCACAAAAATGGACATTGGGGAAAAGCCGGAATTGAGACACCAACTTCTATGAGAAGTGTTGATTCAATTTGCGAAGCAGAACTTTCATCAAGATATGAGGCTAGGGAGGTTTAACTATGGAATATTCAAAAAGACCAATGCGTAGAAGTGCATTAATAGGACCGTGGGGAGTTGGGGCAATAGTACCATTCCCTAATGATGAGGCGCTTATGGTTACCGGATTGGATGCTTGGCGCTATCAAAAGGAACAACCTTTTATAATAACAGATGAAAGATTGACAAAACGGCTAGGAGTGAAAGAATTACGCTGGCCACCAGATTTCAGAGAGCGGAATGCTGATCCGGAGAACTGTAATATTAAAATTCCTACAGTTAGATTCCCAAGATGGCATTATTGTCCGTTTTGTGGAAGTATGGAAAAAACAACCTTTTATAGAGAATCGCTTCCTGAATGCGATCAGTTTCAATGGCCTAACGGTCGAGTATGTTCTTCAAAAGGAAAATTCCGGAGGAAAATGATACCGGAACGTTTTGTTGTAGTATGTCCTGAGGGGCATATTGATGATTTTCCAATTGCTGAATGGACACATAGTGGTGAGCAGAATATTGCATATACATATGATCCCAATACTTGTAGAATTCGTAGAAGTACGGGGGGATCATCTGCAAATTTATCTGGTGTCCATTATACATGTACATGCGGAGCGCATCGTTCTCTTGCAGGAGCAACGTCGAAAGGTGCATTAGCAAAAATTGGATATCGTTGTCGATGTTCTAAGCCATGGCTTGGACTTGAAGGAGATGAAGTATGTCCTGCAGATCCAGATCAGATAAAAGTTGTACTTCGTGGTGCAACCAATATCTGGTTTGCAGACACGAGGAGTTCAATTCATATTCCAATAGGAGATAATGTTGAAGATAGTACTATTGCGGGTATTCTTAGGGACAATTTTGAAGATATCAATTCTAGCAGAGTTGATGGTGGTTTAAATCGTTTTGTAATAGATTATATTGCGAAAAAAAATCATGTTGACAAAGATCGTTTATATCAGGCATTTGTCAATGCGGCAAATTATCGAGAAGGTACAATTGAAATTACGGAGGACATGACAGAAGATGAATACCGACTTGAGGAATATAAAGTTTTAATCCAAAATAGTGGTAATGATGTAGAAGATTTTCATTGTATTAATTATCCGATAAAAAATTATAGTTCGTTAATTCATAAGTATTTTAAGAGTATTTCATTAGTACCCAAACTTAGAGAAACACGCGCATTTGTTGGGTTTTCAAGATTGGATGCACCTAGCAAAAGAATTGCTGAAAGTAAAAAAGAACTTCGTTTGGGTAATGAAGAATGGCTTCCGGCAATAGAAGTTTATGGAGAAGGTATTTTCTTCGAATTTGATGAAGAAAAACTGACTGAATGGGCAAATAAACCGAACGTCAAAGAACGTATAAATATATTGAATCACTCATACCATAATGCTAAATTTGGAGTTGATGATCCAGGTAATCTGAGACCAGAATTTATTTTAATCCATACATTTGCACACTTGATTATAAATCAGTTGAGCTTTGATTGTGGATATGGTAGTTCGTCAATCAGAGAACGAATTTATTGTGAAAAATCAAGTGATAATCTGAAAATGCACGGCCTTCTCATTTATACTGCATCCGGTGATTCTGAGGGATCATTAGGTGGACTTGTTCGACAAGGTGAAACTGGTCGAATAGAAGATACTATCATTAGTGCTATGGAGAATGCATCTTGGTGTACATCTGACCCGATTTGCATTCAATCAGCTGGACAAGGACCAGAATCGTTAAATTTAGCGGCTTGCCACAATTGCACACTATTACCGGAAACTTGTTGTGAAATAGGTAATAGACTTCTTGATAGAGGTACAGTTGTAGGAACTTTGGCAGATAAGAAAATGGGATTTTTTGCTGACATTATAAATGCTGGAGATGAATAATTATGGCAGAAAAGCAAAAAAGGCTTGTTTAGGAAGATTAAAGGATTATTTTGAAAATATTTGAGAATTGACTAATGGATGTGCATGATAAAAAAACAAGAAGTTACAATATGTCCCGGATTAAGGGGAAAAATACAAAGCCAGAGGAAATCGTACGAAAGTATTTGTTTTCTAAAGGGTTTCGATATAGGAAGAATTATAAAAAACTTCCAGGAAAACCGGATATAGTGTTACCCAAATATAAAACAGTAATATTTATAAATGGCTGTTTCTGGCATAAACATACCGGATGTAAATATTTTAAATGGCCTAAAACTAATGCTGAATTTTGGAGAGAAAAAATAGAGGCTAATATTACTAGAGATTCACAGCAGTATGCAGAATTAAGACAATTAGGTTATAAAGTATTGATTGTATGGGAATGTCAATTAAAAGGCGGAGCAAAAGAGGAAATATTGAATTATTTGGTGCTTGAGATAAAAGGTAATGAATAAATAAAAAGATATATTGAATGAAAATGTATGGAAGATGTTAGGAGTATATATGGACTATTTACAAGAGGTTGGAAAACATATTGTTCGAGCAGATGGATATCTAAAAAATCTTTTGTTTAAAATGTCTCCATTATATCGTAAAGAGTATGGAGACAATCAAGATGTTACTGTGCCGCTATTTACAACATTACATTCAACAAGTGAAAGTATTTTGATTCTTTTATTAAACCAGAGTATTTTTGATGCAGATGTTTTGCTAAGAACAGTGATGGAGGGGACTATTAAATATTGTTATTTAATGGCAGGCACTATTAATGAGAGAAAAGAAAAGTATATTGAATATAAGATACAATTAGTAGATATAGCTAAAATTTCTGATCATAAAAAAGCTATTGAAGCTGTTGAAATTTTGCGAGAATTTTCTTCTAACAATACAAAACCATTTGAATGTGATATTTTACCAGATGATAAATTACTTGAATTGAAAAAACAATATCCTAAAAAAGAACAAGATAAGTTAAAACAGAAATGGAGCTATCAAGCACTATTGCGTAGTCTGGCAAAAATAAATCGTGTGTATGAGGCTCAATTAGGAACATTGGCTACTTATTCTTTGATGAGTCATTTTTGCCATTATGATTGGACAGGGGTTTCTAGTAGAAATGCACAAATTATTGAATCAGGAAATCCAGATGCAATAATATTTGACATAATGCATTCTATTCGTATTATTTCGAATGTATTAAGTATGGAATTGTTAAGAACTATGGAATATATGAATGGAAAGGAAGCTAATTTGCCAGAAATTGCAGCCTTATGTATGGAGGGCTTCAAATTTGTATCAGAGTTGGATGAGCTTAATAATAATATGCTAGAAAAGGCGTTAAAAATGAATACATAAATTTTGCTATAGAGGATTCATGCTTGATGTCACAATTAAATTAGTTGTATAAATTGATTCGAGGAAAAACAAATGTATGAAGCTTTAACATATCAAGGAATGCTGAAAGAGATAGCTTACAATGTTCGAAATAAGAACGTAATGAATGATACTATAGGGATATTAGTGACAAGACCAGATTTACCGACAGGAAAGGAAATCTTAAATAGCTTAGAATACTTTCACTTTAGAACCGGAAAAACAATAAATTTTTATTTGCCAGGATATGGGGCATACTGGCCAAGGACAGAATATTCAGATAGAAAAGAAGTTGTTGAAATTGATGGAGTTAAATGGTTCTTCAGCAATGAAAAGTTTGTACAATATATTGAAGATTTGGAAAAATATTCAAAATGGGAGTATTCTGGAGAAAGTGAACTTTTGCTGATTGAACTGAAAGAAGGAAAACTCTCATATAAATGTATGTTACAGTTTTATCTTGATAATATGATTCGAGATGGGGTTATTGTATCTATACATCAGTTTTTTGAGAAAGTAATGCGAATATGTAGTCAAACGAATTCTGCCAAACAGATTAGTAATGCAATGGGAATTGATAAAGCAAAACAAATTATGAGGGATAAATTATTGGAAAAATTACCTGCAGATATGGGGATAATTTTCGGACAAGAACGATATTTTTGTGTTAGAAATTTGGAATAAAATTTCATCGATTTAAAATGTGTAAACAAGCAATCATAAAAATTTACGATTGTTTTTTCGTCCATTTCCGGTTATTTAATGAAGCCAAAAGAGATGGAATTTTATAACTGTAACGTAAAAAGAGTTACATTTATAAAATATGCAATGTCACAAAAATGCCGAGAACGGAAAAAAATTAGATGGATATTTTTAGTGTCATCAATTATCTGAAAGATTGGAGTGCACATCAATGAAAACTTGCAAGGAAATGGCAACAATATGGAATGTGACAGAACGTACAGTGTCAGCATTTTGTAAAGAGGGGAAGATACCAGGTGCTGTGAAGAATGGAAAGAGCTGGCAGATTCCTGATGATGCGGAAAAACCTGTTGATGGGCGCATTTCAACAGGGAGATAAAAGAGAGATTCCAGAACTGGTACGAAGCCGTTTCCGATTGGAATTTCTGATTATGTGCGGGCGCAGGCGGAATATTATTATGTGGATAAGACGATGCTGATCAAGGAGTTCCTGAATCAGAAGCCGCTGGTGTCGTTATTTACCAGACCGAGACGGTTTGGCAAGACTCTGAATATGGATATGTTCAGAGTGTTCTTTGAGATTTCAGATGAGGATACAAGCAGATTTTTCTCTGACAAGGGTGATCGCCAGAATTGACCAGAATGTGGTGTATCGTTCTTTGGCTGAAGATCCGGCAAATATTTACAGCTTATTGCTGGTGGCTGGATATTTGAAAGTACCGAGGAAAGATCTGCAGGCGGATGGCAGTTATCTGTGTGAGGTATCAATTCCGAATAAAGAAATTGCGGCAGTTTATAAAAATGAAATCTTGTCGCATTTGTTGCAGAGTAAGTGTGAAGTGATATGATTTTGAGATGTACGAAAATGGACGGATACAAATGAAAGGATCAGACCGATATGAACATACAGATATTTGGTACGAAGAAATGTAATGACACGAAGAAGGCAGAGCGATTTTTCAAAGAGCGGGGGATCAAGTACCAGTTCATCGACATGAAAGAGAAGGGTATGAGCAAGGGTGAGTTCAATTCTGTTGCTCAGGTCAATGGCGGACTGGAAAATATGATCAACTGGGAAGGCAAAGACAAGGATCTGCTTGCACTTATTAAATATACAGTGGAGGAAGACAAGCTTGCAAAGGTGCTGGAAAATCCGCAGGTTTTGAAGACACCGGTGGTAAGAAATGGAAAGCAGTCCACGCTCGGATATCAGCCGGATATCTGGAAGGGCTGGACTTAATCGTTTATAAATGGTCAATAATTCAATCGTAAATATTTGCGATTGAATTATTGACCGTTCTTGCATATAGGCAGATTTTGTATGAGTTCGGATGATATAAGGAGAAGAATGGATTTGCAAACAGATAAACTGATAGATAGAGAAAATATTGTTATAGAGGATTATTATTACTTATTAACGGTATATATGAAAATAAAAACATTTTTGGAGACTTTGGAATTGAAGAGATTCTATCCAGAATGAATATCTAATTCTTGAATATACTATAGAAAACAAAATATTTCTGACAAATGATTGACAATATCATTCAATGTATTATAATTGAAGTACAAACAAATCGAAGGAGGTGCTTGATATGGCAACAACATTAGTACAAGTTAGAATTGATGACGAATTGAAAAATCAGGCAACTGCGGTGTATGACGCATTAGGAATAGATTTATCGACAGCGGTGCGAATGTTTTTAAAAAGATCAGTAATGGTTAATGGTGTTCCTTTTAATATGACTTTGCCGAAAAAAGATTATAAGGCTGAAAGAGCAGTAAGGGCTCTTCAGGAACTTAGTAATGCAGCGATTGAAAATGGAACTTCAGAGATGACACTGGAAGAGATCAATGCTGAAATTGATGCAGTTAGAAAACTAAAATAAGGGGGATCAATGCTTTACTACGCAGTAATAGATACAAATGTATTGGTTTCCGCTATGCTGAAATTCCAATCTGTTCCTGGACAGATTGCCAATGAGGCACTTTTGGGAGCTTTGATTCCCTTATTAAGTGATGAAATAGTTACAGAGTATAGGGAAGTGCTGGCACGACCTAAATTTAAGTTTAATCAAAGAACCGTGGATGCTTTTATCGATGGGATTATTGATAGGGGGATATTTGTAGATACGGTTCCAGTTGAAGAAATTATTCCAGATCCTAAAGATGTTGTTTTTTACGAAGTGGTTATGGAAGGACGTAAAGAATATGAAGATGCATATCTTGTCACAGGAAATATTAAGCATTTTCCTGCGAGATCTTTTGTTGTTACGCCAAAGGAAATGTTAGATATCATACATAATGAATATAGAATTTATTAAAAAGGGCATCGAAGAATTTGGTGTCCATTTTTTACAGGGATGGGGATAACCCGAATAGGCAAATCTTATGGATGGAGGTGCATGATGATCCCATTAATCAACAAAAGAGAAACCGGAATCAATCTGCGCAGAATCATGGATGCGAAGGGCATTACCGTGAAAGATGTGCAGCAGTATCTTGAACTTGGCAGTGTGCAGAGTATTTATCATTGGTTAAATGGAAACAGTCTGCCGACTATTGACAATCTCTATGCACTCAGTGAATTGTTTCAGATGCCAGTGGATGAGATGATCTGTGGTAATAGAACGCCTGTCATAAAGCGTTCTATCAAAACCCAGACCGATCAGGACAGACGTCTTTATTCTTATTTTGAAAAAATTACAGAAAAGAAAATCGCATAGAATTATACTACAAGTTCAATGACAATGAACAGATCCTCCCTTAAAATGGTTATAGAAACGATTTTTGAGGGAGGTTTTTCTATGAGTGAAAAAATGTTAGTGACACAGGCACTTGATGAGAGAGATTTATTGGTAAAGAAGATTTCTGATAAGATTGAGAAAGCAAGTTTTGTAGATACGATAAAGCCGAACGAGGAAAAGGTGTATGCTGGAAGATGTGGAAAGGAAGAATTTGCAAAGGATGCACAAGCAGCTTATCAGCAAATCACGGATCTGATTGACCGGTTCCAGAAGATAGATGCGGCTATTGTTGCCTCTAATGCAAAAGCTGAGATTACCACATCTTATGGGGTTTTCACAGTCGCAGGCGCGATTTCTCTCAGAGGAAGACTGCGCGGCATGGGTGTTTATGAGGATGAGGCAGATTTTGAAGGAAAACTCCAGCGTAAGCTTAAAAATGAATATGATGAAAGAATTCGTTTTTGTGATATCAAAAATGGTCAATTGCAGTCAACAGCCGAGAATATGCGTCTCAGTATTCTTGGAAAAGACAGCAAGACAAAGGACGAAAAGCCGCTGGGAGTGGTGGATACGTATGTGAAAGAAAATACAACGGAGCTGGTGGATCCCCTGGAAGTCCAGAAGAAGCTGAGCGCTCTGGAGGAAAAGAGAAGTACATTGCTTCGGGAACTGGATACGCAGATAAAAGTGTCCAACGCAACTACGTTTATTGAGATTATGTAAGAGATATGCCCGCATTACGAAAACCTTAAACCCGGCTTCCCGTAACAGGGTTACGTTACAAAAGTTGGTTAAGTGAAAAGATGCTGATAACATCTCCAATTTAACGGTTTTATATTTTGTCTGAACTATAACAGAGAAATGGTTAATGATCTTGTTTATAAATGGTTTTACATCAATGGAGAATTTTCTGCAGACATAGAAATATGTTGAAATCCGTGAAACAGGTTGAGTGTTAAGTCGGTTGACAATAGGTGATCCTCACGGCTGTAATGTGGGCTTTTATAATGGTGAAATATAATGAGGAAATGCAGAAAAGAAACTGCAGTAATAGAAGTAATCAATAAAGCCGATACAGGATTTTTGAATTCAGCATCGGCTTTATCGATTATATAGAGACTTTAAAAAATCTATTTGCTATGGTTCATCAGCGTTTTAATGTCTTCTTCTGGTGTGGTGATAGGTGCGATACCATAATTTTCCACAAGAAAGTTCAGAATATTAGGAGACAGGAACGCCGGAAGAGAAGGGCCAAGACGGATATTTTTAATACCCAGGTGCAGGAGGGTTAACAGGATGCAGACTGCCTTCTGTTCGTACCAGGAGAGAACGAAGGAGAGCGGAAGCTCATTTACAGAACATCCAAATGCATCCGCAAGTGCCACAGCAACCTGGATCGCACCATAAGCATCATTACACTGCCCCATATCCATCAGTCGCGGCAGACCACCGATTTCTCCCAGATCGAGATCATTGAATCGGAACTTGCCACAAGCCAGAGTGAGGATGATGCTGTCAGAAGGTGTCTGTTTCACGAATTCTGTGTAATAGTTTCGACCTGGTTTAGCTCCATCACAGCCGGCAACCAGGAAGAAATGGCGGATTGCACCTGCTTTTACTGCCTCAACTACAGTTCCTGCATGGGACAGGATGGCTGCATGACCAAAACCGGTTGTCACTTTTGTACCGCCGTTGATGCCTGTGAGTATCTGATCTTCTTTGTAACCACCCAGTTCCAGTGCTTTTTCAATGACCGGCGTGAAATCTTTCTTCTCATCGATATGGACAGCACCTGGGAAAGCAACTACTTCTGTTGTAAATACTCTGTCAGCGTAACTGCTTTTGGGCGGCATCAGACAGTTGGTAGTGTAAAGAATCGGAGCTGGAAGATGATCAAACTCTTTCTGCTGATTCTGCCATGCAGTTCCAAAATTCCCTTTTAAGTGAGAGAATTTCTTTAAGAGTGGATAAGCATGGGCAGGGAGCATTTCACCGTGGGTATAGATATTGATTCCTTTTCCCTCTGTCTGTTCAAGTAAAAGCTGCAGATCCTTCAGATCATGTCCGGTCACAACAATAAAGGGTCCTTTTTCTACGGTAAGAGTAACTGCAGTCGGTTCTGGTGTTCCGTAAGTTTCGGTATTTGCCTTGTCAAGGAGTGCCATGCACTTCAGATTGATTTCTCCTACTTTCAGCACAACAGGAAGCAGTGCCTCCACACTTTCTTCGTAACCAATCTTAAATAATGCCTCGCAGAAGAACCGATTCACTTCGGCATCTTCATAATTCAGAACGTTTGCATGATAGGCATAGGCTGCCATTCCGCGAATTCCGAAAAGAATAAGAGATTTCAAAGAGCGGACATCTTCATCGGCATCCCACAGCTGCTGCATATCGTATTCGTCTGTTTTGCCGCATGATGACTGACATTTACTGCAGTCAGGAACCAGTCTTTCTTTCTCGGCTCTGACTTTTTGTATCATATTTTGAATCGCTGCATCATCAAAACTCACATTTGTAACGGTAGTAAACAATCCTTCGATTATGACCTGCCCGGTTCTTTTGGAAATAGCTGCTGTATCATCGACAGCTCTTGCCAGACCGATCAAAGCACCCGTCAGTTCATCTTGTAATCTGGCTGTATCCGCCTTTTTTCCACAGACACCGGCATTTCCTGTGCAGCCGGTACATCCGACTGTCTGTTCACATTGAAAACAAAACATTTTTTTATCCATTTGTGTATTCTCCTTTTATTCTAATATTTTTCCATCAATACTTATTGTTACAACTTGCCATGGTATGAATTTTCCACTGCTTTGAAGGGCTTTTTTTGCTGCCATTTCCAGTCCACCACAGCATGGAACTTCCATTCTTACAATTGTCACACTTTGAATGTTGTTATTTTGAATAATCTCGGTCAGTTTCTCACTATAATCCACCTGATCTAATTTTGGACAACCAATTAAAGTTACCTTATTTCGAATAAAATCCTGATGAAAGCTGGCATAAGCGTAAGCAGTACAATCAGCTGCGATTAAAAGTTTTGCACCGTTAAAATATGGTGCATTAACCGGAGCCAGTTTAATCTGTACCGGCCAGTTCTGAAGCTTTGGCACCGAGTGTGCAGACATTGCCTGATTTTTGACAAATAGTTTCTTCTGTGCTTCTTTCACGGCTTCTTCATCATATGCGGGTGCTTCTCTTTCCTCAAATGAAATGGCACCTGTGGGACATTCCGGAAGACAGTCGCCCAGTCCGTCACAGAAATGTTCTCTCACCAATTCCGCTTTTCCGTTAATGATATCAATGGCACCTTCGTGGCAGGCATCTGCACAAACACCGCAGCCGTTGCATTTGTCTTTATCAATCCTGATAATCTTTCTTATCATTTTTATCCTCCGTCAATAGCATTTAACTTTTGTTTCTGGTAGAATCATAGTATAATAAACACAACTTGTATGTTTGATTTCCAACAGGAGGAATGATTTTGAAAAAATATTTACCCATTCTAAGAAACAGTCCATTTTTTAAAGGTCTTACTGATAACGAGATACTATCCATATTACATTGTGTAAAGGCTACAACCATTTCAAAAGAGCGAGATTCCTATATTTTCAGAGCAGGGGATTCTACCGAAGTAATGGGACTTGTGGTGTCTGGCTGCGTTCTTGTTATTCAGGAAGATCTCTGGGGGCATCGGAATATTCTGTCTAAATGTCATACCGGTGATTTCTTTGGAGAACCCTATGCAGCATGCTCTGGGGCTGTCCTGAATATCAGTGTGGTAGCGGATGAGGATTGCGAGATTATTTTTTTGAATGTCCAGAGGCTTCTGATTACTTGTCAAACTGCATGTGAACATCATCAGAAGCTGATTCGTAATCTGGTCAGTGTCCTGGCAAATAAGATACTGATTCTGAACGATAAGATCACACATGTTGGCAAGCGAACAACCAGGGATAAACTATTGTCATATCTGTCAGCCGAGTCTATCAGACATTCGTCGTTATCCTTTGACATTCCTTTTGACCGGCAGCAGCTGGCGGACTATCTTTGTATTGATCGTGCAGCAATGTCTACAGAGATATCAAAGTTGCAAAAAGAAGGATTTATAAAAACAAATAGAAATCATTTTGAATTAACTGTTTCTGATGATATGGATTCAAGAACAAAAACGGGATTTACAAAAGGTTGAATGTTGGTATTAGTAGAGCCGATCCCATCATTTGGTGTATAGAATACAGGAAAAAGACATAAAATATGTAAATTTTTAATTAGATTTTAAGCATTTTATGGTACACTGATATAGTATATCAAAAATGGGAAGGAGACTCAAAAATGAACAAAAAAGAAGGAAAAGGGTTAAAGTCTTTTGATAAGGGATTTCAAGTGCCTGACACCTACATCATTATCTTTCTGGTAGTTGTTGTCGCGGCACTTCTGACTTTCCTTGTACCAAAGGGATTTTACGAAACACAGGATATTTCGTACATGATCAATGGTGTTGAGAAAACACGTACAGTAATCAAAGACGGAAGTTTCCAGTATCTGACAGATGATTCAGGAAATGTAGTAACAGAAGGAGTAGCACTCTTTAGTGGAGATGGTGGAACAGGAATCTTCAACTATATGTATAACGGAATCGTAAATAGTTCTGCAATCGAGATTATCGCATTCCTTATGGTAGTAGGTGGTGCATTTGGCATCATGATACGTACCGGTGCGATTGAATCCGGACTGATCGGATTGATCCGTAAGGCAAAGGGAGCCGAGAAACTGCTGATTCCAGTACTTTTCGTACTGTTTTCTCTTGGTGGAGCAGTTTTCGGAATGGGAGAAGAAGCACTTCCGTTTACTATGATTCTTTGTCCGTTATTTGTAGCAGTTGGATATGATTCAGTTATCGCAGTTCTTGTTACTTATGTTGCAACACAGATTGGTTTCGGATCATCTTGGATGAATCCATTTTCTGTAGGTATTGCACAGGGTATTGCAGGTATTGACGTATTCTCTGGCGCAGGATTCCGTATGGTAATGTGGGTAGTATTTACAGCACTCGGCTGTGGAATGACTATGTTCTATGCAGCAAAGATCAAAAAGACTCCGACAATCTCAATCGCATATAAGACGGATGCATATTTCCGTGAGCAGAATGAAAAAACAGGAATTGACGAAGGACATTCATTTGGTCTTGGACACATTTTAGTTCTTCTGACACTGGCTGCTACAGTAGTATGGGTAATTTGGGGAGTTATGACACAAGGATACTACATGCCAGAGATTGCTACACAGTTCTTCATTATGGGAATTGTTTCCGGTGTGATTGGAGTTATCTTTAAGCTGAACGATATGAGATTGAATGATATTGCAACATCATTCAAAGATGGAGCAAAAGACCTGATCGGTGCAGCACTTGTTGTTGCTATGGCTCAGGGCATCATGCAGGTTCTTGGGGGATCTGATCCGACAACACCTACAGTTATCAATACAATTATGTATAATATTTCAAATGCACTGTCTGGAGTTTCCGGAGCAGTTGCAGCAGTACTTATGTATCTGTTCCAGTCCGTATTCAACTTCTTCGTCGTATCCGGAACAGGACAGGCTGCAATCACAATGCCGATCATGGCTCCACTGTCAGACCTGCTAGGTGTTTCACGTCAGACAGCGGTAGTTGCATTCCAGCTTGGTGATGCATTTACAAACCTGATTGTTCCTACATCCGGATGTCTGATCGGATCTCTTGCGATTGCAAAGATTGAGTGGTCTAACTGGATTAAATTCATGTGGAAATTCCTTGGTGTCTTAATGATTGGTGCAATCATTACAGTTCTTGTTGCAGTTGGAATTGGATTCTAAAACATGTTCGACTTGAAAATTGAGAGTGATTTGTGATGAAATTAATTCAGAATATTGATGTTTATGCCCCACAGCATCTGGGAAAAAGAGATGTCCTTACAATTAATGATAAGATTGTTAAGATTAAAGATGCAGGTTCTATATCCGCAGATGGATTTCTTTCCGAGGCAGAAATGATCAATGGAGAGGGGTTACTTTTAACTCCGGGATTCATTGATAGTCATGTTCATGTACTCGGAGGCGGTGGCGAAGGTGGATTTGCCAATCGTACTCCGGAAGCAACTATGGAAGGACTTACAAAGTTTGGAGTAACAACAGTTGTTGGCTGCCTTGGAACAGATGGAATCGGCCGTGATATGTGTGCACTGGTTGCAAAGACAAAAGGATTGAATGAGCAGGGAATGTCTGCATACTGTTATACAGGCAGTTATCAGATTCCGGTTCGCACGCTGACTGACAGTATTGTGAAAGATATTATGATGATTCAGGAAATCATTGGAACTGGAGAAATCGCGATCTCCGATCATCGTTCTTCACAGCCGACTTTTGAGGAATTTGCACGTGTCGTTGCGGATACGAGACTTGGTGGTGTTCTTTCCGGAAAAGCTGGTATTGTAAATGTTCATCTTGGCGACAGTCCGAGATGTTTAGATCTTATTGAACGAGTAGTAGATGAGACAGAGATACCGGCTTCTCAAATGCTGCCAACACATATCAATCGAAATGAGATGCTTTTTGGCAAGGCGATTGAGTATGCGCTGAAAGGTGGAGCAGTAGACTTTACCGGAAATGAAGATATTGACTATTGGGAAGCTATCTGTGATGAGGTACGTGTATGTAATGGTATCAAACGGATGTTAGATGCAGGAGTAAATCCTGACCGCATAACAATTTCTTCTGATGGACAGGGAAGCCTTCCGATGTACAGTAGTGATGGTGAATTCCTTGGAATGGGCGTTGGACAGTCCAGCTGCCTTCTGAAGGAAGTAAAGGAATGTGTGTTTAAAACAGAAATTCCTTTAGAAATAGCTATTTCTACAATTACATCGAATCCAGCAGATATTCTTCGTCTTAAAGGAAAAGGTAAGGTTGAAGAAGGCTATGATGCGGATCTTTGTATTCTTGACCAGGAACTTCGGCTTGTTGAAGTAATTGCAAAAGGGAATACAGTTTATACAAAATAAAGACATTCTTGAATGATATTAGAAGAGGGTGTCGCAAAATCATCAGATTAGATGATAGAGTGATGCCCTCGCTCTATCATCTGTAAAAAAATGTCCGCACCCTCCATTCGTTTTTGTATGCACGAATAACTGTCGCTATCCTTCTTAAATCAGATTCCTTTTCAATTTCATTCATAACCTTTCCGGCTGCAACAGTCGGCATACTGTAAGTTCCTGTACTAATATCCCTGCCCTTTGCAAGAATATCCTCTCTCGCCTCTTTATTTCTCATCGCATTCCAGAACTGAATATCATATTCTGGCTGTGCCGTAATCTGCGTATTACTAATCATAATCTTCTCCTCCTTAATTTCTGTCGCACACAGGGCATTTATAAAGTCCAAGTGTATTTAATGTCAGCTGTCTCCCAATCTGTTTCAGATGATTGCCACACTTAGGGCAATGAATTTCATACGCAAATGCCATTTCCTCTGTATGATCATTGCTCGCATGAAGTCTGTACGTTCTCTTTATCTTTCCGGTCTCATTCCGGCTTAGTTCATCCGTCAAATACAACCATGTGAAGTTTATTTTTTGTATGGTATTTCGCTGTATTGGGTGTTAATACCCCGTTCAAATTCGCATTTTTTGTGCGTGAAAGGGAAGCACCGTTGCCCGGCATAAAAGGTGACAGAGATTTAGACCGCCCCTGGGGGCAAATATCACAGAATCAGAGTGAAAATGACAAAAAAGAAAAAATAGTACAAAGGAGTCAGCTGTGTGATCACCTTGTCGGAAGGAGAGATACTATGAATGCAGAAAGCAATGAAGCGCTTCCTGTTAGTGAGAAGTATATGCTCACCATCAAGGAGGCAGCAGCTTATTTTAATATTGGTATAAAGAAACTGAGAAGAATTGCAGAGGATAACCTTGGAACGGTGGCGGTGTACTGTGGAAATCGATTCCTCATTATCCGCCCGAAGTTCGAAGAATTTATTATTAATTCTTCAGAAATATAGTTCCTTTTATCTGCCGAAAGTAGTTGCTATTACAGGGCATAAGAGCGAACATAGGATGACCCCGAAAACCCTTGAAAACAGCCACTTTTGGCAGAAAGGAAGTGTTTTATGGAAAGACCAGATTTAGCAGAAAAGGATATTTTGAATCCTTCTGAGGCAATTGAATATTTTGTTCTGAGCCGGAGAAAATTTTATGATTTACTGAATAATACGGATGGAGAAGAGTTTCTGGCATACTACGGAGAACGCAAGCTGATTCTTCGTGTAGCCGTTGAAAAGTATCTGCATAACCATCCAGAACTAAGGAGGCGGGTATAATGGCAAAGGCAGGAAGAGGACAGACAAGGCGGGACTCCAAACGCAGAGTATTAAGACCGAGAGAAAGCATAAGAGCAGACGGAAAATATCAATATAAATATCACATTGATGGAAAACCACATTTTGTATACAGTTGGAAACTGGAGCCTACGGATAAACTTCCAAAGGGCAAAAAGCCATATCTATCGCTTAGGGAATTGGAAAAACAGGTAAACACAGATTTAGATTTGCTTATAAATATCGTGGACGGACAGATGACAGTCTGTGAACTGGTAGACCGATATTGGAAAACAAAGACAGGAGTAAGGCAAAGCACGAAACAGGGATATGTTACAGTACAGAGATTACTTGCAAAGGAAGCATTTGGCAAAAAGACGATACGAAGTGTGAAAACATCCGATGCAAAGCTGTTCCTTATCAAATTGCAGCAGGAGGATGGGAAAAGGTACAGTTCCATTCATACCATCCGGGGGTGCTGCGACCAACCTTTCAGATGGCGGTGGATGATGACATTCTGGTAAAGAATCCATTCGGATTTCAACTTGCCGGGGTATTGGTAAATGATGCAGTTACAAGAGAGGCAATCACAAAAGACCAGATGAGAAAGTTCCTAAAGTTTGTGCATGACGATGTGGTGTACTGTAAATACTATGAAGTTGTGTACATATTCTTTCATACAGGAATGCGAATATCGGAATTTTGTGGACTGACACTAAAGGATATTGATCTTGAGAACAGACCAGTGAATATCGACCATCAGTTGCAGAGAACATCAGACATGCGATACATCATAGAAACCACAAAGACGGATGCCGGAACAAGAGTATTGCCAATCACAGAGTATGTGGCACAGATGTTTCAGGCAATCATCGAGGACAGAAATGCACCGAAAGTGGAGAAAACCATAGACGGATATAGTGGATTTCTATTTTACGATGATAATGGAATGCCACTTGTGGCAATGCACTGGCAGCACCGCTTCAACCATATGGTCGGTAGATACAATGACATTTACCGAGTGCAGATGCCAAACATTACGCCTCATGGTCGAGTTATAATAAGGACAAGTTAGAAAACTCCAGTAAATACAAGGGGTTGCACTAATTTAGTCCTTATTTT